>WFYB01000044.1 GCA_015490315.1 Sulfurovum sp.
AACAAATTCTGCTACAGCGATCAAGTTCAGACAATGGGCAACAAAAATACTAAAACAGTATCTCATCAAGGGCTATGCCCTAAACAAAGAGCGGCTTCAGCAGCGAAAACTCCAAGAACTGGAGCAGACCATTCAGCTCATCAAGCAAGGATTGGAAAACCAGGAAATAGGTACAGCGGAAGCCAAAGGCTTCGTGGAGATCGTCAGCGATTATGCCCGAAGCTGGGCGCTGCTGCAAGGGTATGATGAGCAGAGTTTACAGGAGGTGATGCAGACTACAGAGCAGCGTTTTGTTCTGGACTATGACGAAGCGCTCGATGCTATCGCCGAGCTCAAAAGAGCGCTCATCGCAAAAGGGGAAGCCTCAGAACTTTTCGGACAGGAGAAAGCCGGAGAGTTCAAAGGTAATCTGCTCAATATCTATCAGAGCTTCGGCGGGGAGGAGCTGCTGCCCTCGGTGGAACAAAAAGCGGCGAATCTCCTCTACTACATCATCAAAGGGCATCCGTTTAACGACGGCAACAAACGCATCGGGGCGTACCTGTTCGTGCTTTTCCTGCACAAAAACGGCGTGCTCTACAAGCCCAACGGCGAAGCGAAGATCAACGATAACGCTCTGGCATCGCTGGCGCTGCTGGTGGCAACCTCCGCACCGGAACAGAAAGATATCATCATCAAACTGATCATGAATATGCTCTATGAGGGAGAAGTATGATGTCGGTTAGAGAGGGGTATAAGAAGACAGAAGTTGGGGTGATTCCTGAGGATTGGGAGGTTGCTCGTATTGGTGATTATTGTGATATATTAGATAATAAGAGAATACCTTTAAGTTCAGAAGTTCGTGCTAACATGCAAGGAAGTATCCCTTATTACGGTGCAAATGGCGTACTTGATTATATTGATGAGTATATTTTTGATGAAGAATTAGTCCTTCTTGCAGAAGATGGTGGTAATTTTAGTGATTATAAAACTCGACCAATTGCATATATGATTGTAGGAAAAAGTTGGGTCAATAACCACGCTCATATTCTAAGAGCAAAAAATGGGCAGAATCATTTCCTTTATTACTCATTAGTTCATAAAAATATCACAGCATATATCAATGGTGGCACAAGAGCAAAATTAAATCGTGGAGAATTAATAAAGATACCCCTTGCCAAGCCACCCCTCCCAGAACAACAAAAAATCGCCGCCATCCTCGCCAGTGTCGATAACAAGATAGAGGTCATCGACGCGCAGATAGCCAAAACCGAAACACTCAAAAAAGGGCTGATGCAAAAGCTCCTTAGCGAAGGTATCGGGCATATGAGAGCCGTTAAGTCAGACGACAACTGCTTGTCGTCTGTAGGCTCGGAACCAGAGGCGTTGTGCGAAAGCACCGCCGACGGCTTCAAGGAGAGTGAGATCGGAAGGATACCGAAGGAGTGGGAGGTTGCATCTCTTGATTCTTGTACAGATTTAATCAAGGATGGAACTCACGGCAGTCATAAAGATGTATCTAACGGTATCCCTTTATTGAGTGCTAAGGATATTGATAATGGAAAAGTTTTAATTCCAAATGATTGCAGAAAAGTAAGCTTTGATGATTTTAATAATATACATAAAAACTATAAAATACAGAATAATGATTTGCTTTTAACTGTCGTTGGAACATTAGGTCGTATTGCATTAGTAAAAAATTATTATAAAAATTTCACATTGCAAAGAAGTGTAGCCATAATTAGAAGTAGCAGAAAAATTGTTCCTGAATATCTGTATTATACTTGTGAGTCAGAGTACTTTCAAAAACAACTTAAGCTACGCTCTAATGCCTCAGCTCAAGCAGGAGTGTATTTGGGAGAGCTGGAAAAAATAAAAATTCCTATACCTCCAATAAAAGAACAAAAACAAATTGCCAAAATCCTCTCCACCACCGATGACAAACTCGACACCCTCCGAGCCAAAAAAGAGAAGTACGAAACACTCAAAAAGGGCTTGATGCAGAAACTGCTGACGGGGGAAGTGAGGGTGAAGGTATGAAAAAAGTATGGTATAATACTCTTAAAAGTACTTTTAAGGATACACTATGACAGTCACAGGAAGCGAAGTGAAAACAAAAGGGGTCTCACTCTTTGAAAAGCTGCTTGATGGCTTTGGCGAGGTGATCATCAATGTCCGGGGCAAGGACAAGTTCTGCGTCATCCCGTATGAAGAGTATGAAGCCTACAGGGCTTACAAGCTGGAGCAGGCCCACAAAGAGGTGATGGCAGATATCGAAAAAGGAAAGTACCACACCGATCCCAACCGTCATTTTGCCGCTATCGAAGAAGCTTTAAAATAAGAAGCTTTAAAAGATGATTGAGATACGCTTCGCCGAGGGCTATGAGAAGAAGGCTATCAAGTTTTTCAAAAAGCACAAAGATATCTATCCCCAATACAAAAAAACAGTAGAGATCCTCAGCCGAGATCCATACCACCCATCTTTGCGTCTGCATAAATTGCAAGGGAGACTGAGTGCATATCACTCTGTCTCTATCAATATGAAATACCGCATAGTCATAGACTTCATCATCCAAAACGATGTGATCACACTGATCGATATAGGGAGTCACAATGATGTTTACTAAAGTAACGGACATTATTCCAACTATTGGAGGCGGGGTTTCAACCCCACACAGTACGGGACTGAAGTCCCGTCTCCTGATTGAAAAAGCATACCGTATTACTATCAAAGGAAGAGGATGAGCGAATACACCCAATCCGAACTCCCGGCTATCGAGCTCCTCCAAAAGCTCGGCTATGAACACCTCGATGCCAAAGGCGCGATGAGCGATGTCGTGCTGCAAGAGCGGCTCGAGAAAGCCCTGATGCGCCTCAACCCCTGGCTGAGTGAAAACAATCTTCACAAGGTCATCAAAAAGATACACTCGACGGGCGGCAGCAGCCTGATGGAGACAAACGCCGCCATCCACCATCTCATCACCAGAGCCGATGCCTACACGCTCAAGCCCACGCCGGACGAGCACCCTGTTCCCGTCAAGTTCATAGACTTCGAGAACATCGAGAACAACGATTTCCTCGTCGTGAACCAGATGAAGTTCAAAGGAGAGCGAGCCAACTCCATCCCCGACATCGTGCTCTTTGTCAACGGGCTGCCGCTGGCGGTCATAGAAGCCAAGAACCAGACGGTGGATATTACCGACATTCCAGACCTGCTCTACTATCAGGAAAACTCTCCCAAGCTCTTCTACTACAATCAGGTCTGCGCCGCCATCAACCGCGTCAACGCCCTCTACGGCACCATCGAGAGCCCGATGGAGTTCTACTCGAAGTTCAACGAAGCACCCAACGATGAACTCAAAGCATTGATAAATGATAGAGAGATCACCCCGCAGGATATCATGCTCTACAACCTCTTCAAGCCCGAGAAATTTCTCGACATCATCAAGTACTTCGTCATCTTTGAAGTGGTCGAGGGCAAAACCATCAAGAAACTGCCGCGCTACCAGCAGCTCAGAGCGGTCAACAAGATCGTCCACCGCCTCAAGACCGAACACAAAGGCGGGGTCGTCTGGCACACGCAGGGCTCCGGCAAATCGATCACGATGATCTACCTCGCCACCAAGCTCAGAGCACAGAACAGCGGATTTGACAATCCAACGATACTGGTCGTCACGGACAGGATAGACCTCGACAATCAGATCAGCTCCACCTTCAGACGCACAGGCTTTCCCAACCCCATACAGGCAAGCTCCATATCCCACCTCAAAAGCCTGCTCAAAGACAGCTACGGCAAGACCCTGATGACGACCATCCACAAGTTCCAGGAGCGGGCTGAAGAGCAGAAAGAGCCGGAGGTACTCAGTGACAAGGAGAATATCTTTGTCCTCATCGATGAAGCGCACAGGAGCCAGTACGGTCTGACGGCTGCCTATATGAGACAGTCGCTTCCCAACGCCAAGTTCATCGCCTTTACAGGCACGCCTATCGACAAAGAGAGCAAATCGACGCTCAGGGAGTTCTACGGCGGTGACTACATCGACAAGTACACCATCAAGCAGTCCGTAGCCGACGGCAATACCCTGCCGATCCTTTATGAGACGGGACTGCCCAAGCTTTTCATCGAAAAGGAACAGATGGATGAAGTCTTCGGTAAAGTCTTCGAGGGTGTCAGTGAAGAGAAGCAGGGATACCTCAAAAAGAAATCGACCTCGCTCGATATCGTACTGCTGGCTGAACAGCGGGTCAAAGAGATAGCCAAACATATCGTAGAGCACTACAGCAAAAAAATCTATCCGGACGGATTTAAGGGGATGATCGTCTGCCACAACCGAAAGCAGGCGATCGCCTACAAAAAAGCGCTTGATGCACTGACCGAGCTCGGACTCAACCCCTACACTTCCAAAGTGGTGATGAGCTTCGATACCAAGAAAGACCCCAAGGAGTACTTCGAACTGGCGACGCCCCAGGAGGAGATCAAGCAAACCATCGAGGATTTCAAGCTGCCCTTTGGGGATGAGAGCGACAAGAGCAGAGCCGGACGCAAGCAGTATGACAACACCGCCTTTTTGATCGTGAGTGATATGCTGCTGACAGGCTATGACGCGCCGATACTCCAAACCCTCTATCTGGACAAGGTACTCAAAGAGCACAATCTCCTGCAAGCCATCGCCAGGGTCAACAGGGTGCGCAAAGGCAAGTATGCGGGGTATGTCGTGGACTATGTAGGGATCACCAAGCATCTGGTCGAGGCGCTGGAGATATTCTCGGGTGATCTTGAACCAAGCGATGTGATGAAAGATATTGAAACCGAAAAGACTGTGCTGGAGAACAGACATACCAAGATGGTCAACTTCTTCAAGAAGATCAAATATGACAGACACACACAAAGAGATGACTTCATTCTCAAAGCGATAGAGTATCTCCAACCGCAGGATATCAAGGAGAAGTTCAAAGAACTGCTGCGTGACTTCAACAAGTCGATGGATATCGTGCTGCCTGATGCGTTTGCCACACGCTTCGAGTACGACTTCACCCTCTTCAATGAGATCAAGCTGATAATACGGGATGAGAAAGAGAAGATCACCAAAGAGGAGAGCCGTAAGCTTCAGATGATCATCGATGAGCATCTGCGAAGCAAAGGCATCGAATACCTGCTGGATGAGCCGGTCGATATCTCCGACTACAGGCAGTTTAGGGATGAGCTGACAAAAGCGGGCAGCCATTCACCGCTGGACAAAGCCAAAGCCATCATCAAAGCCAACGAGAAGGAGCACCCCGAACTGGCTCTGGAGCTTTCGGAGCTGCTGGAGAAGATACTTCACGAGCGTAAAAGCGACAGGAAACAGGCGGCAGCGGATCTGCTGAGCCAGATGGAGGAGCTCATCAAGCGACACAAAGAGCGATATACCAAAGCGGGGCTGGGAGATGAAAGCCAGCTGGTCGTCTATAACATCGTCGAGCCCCTCTGCGACAAGCCTACGGAGCTGACACTTGAGATCTACGAAGTACTCGACGAGTTCCTTGCCAATCCTGCCGTCTATACCAAAAGCACCGCGCAAAAAGAGATGCGCAACAAGATCAAGCCGCTATTGGCTCAGTACGTCATCGACAAGAAGATCTCCAAAGAGATCGTCCAGAAGCTGGTGGAGGCGTGAGTGTATAGCGTAGTGTACGGCACACAGACCATAGCATACGACATCGTCCGCAAGCCTACACTCAAGAACACCTATATCAATGTAGATAGAGAGGGCGTGACCGTCAAAGCCGGCAACAGGGTAAGCGAGCAAGAGATAGAAGCCTTTGTACTCAAAAAGGCTGCTTGGATACTGCGGCACCTGCAATCCTACCAAGCCAGAGCGGAAGAAGGAGAGATACGGACAGGCTCACGGCTCTACTATCTGGGCAAGAGCTACTATGTGGAACACATCAAAGAGGAACGCAGTAACATCGAAGTGAAGTTCACCCACGCGAAGTTTATCATCAAAGCTCCCCAAAAGGTTTCTCAGGCAGCACTCCATCAGGCAGTCGATGCCTTCTACAAAGAGAAAGCTGCCAAGAAGATCCTACCGCTGGCAAAGAAGTGGTCAGAGCAGATGGGGCTCTCCCCTGCTCATATCAGCTTCCGGAAAGCGAACAAACGCTGGGGCTCCTGCTCCCATACCAACCGTATCTCATTCAACTATCAGCTGATGAAGCTACCCACATCATGCATAGAGTATGTCGTCGTGCACGAGCTGGCACATATACGTCACAAAAACCACTCTGCCGAGTTCTGGGCACTGGTCGGAAAGTATATGCCGGAGTATCGCAAGATGGAGGAGCAGATCAAGAGCTTTGAAAAGAAGTTTTAATCTTTTGCTACTTAACGCACACTATTCTTTCACTTTTGGGCATATAATGATGCTATATAAATACATAAACAAAAGGATATCTCATGCAGGAAAAACCACTGAAAAAACTCGTCATTATTGGATCAGGTTTTGCGGGACTTAGAGCGCTCTATCGTCTGAGTGACTACAACTATCACTTCGAAGTGACTGTCGTGGATCGTCACGACTACTCACTCGAGCGTCCTGCACTGCCGGAAGTCGCACTCGAAGACAAACCCGTAGAAGCAGTGCATATCGAGACGCCGCCGCAGTTTCGCAAACATGAAGCCGCATTTGAGCTTGG
The DNA here is from genome assembly GCA_015490315.1 of Sulfurovum sp. Taxonomy (GTDB): domain Bacteria; phylum Campylobacterota; class Campylobacteria; order Campylobacterales; family Sulfurovaceae; genus Sulfurovum. The sequence goes on from WFYB01000044.1 coordinate 6,655, forward strand.
AGAAGTCACACAGATAGATGCCCAAAACAAACAAGTCATCCTCGACAACGGCAAAACACTCCACTACGACTATCTGCTCATCGCAAGCGGTGCGGTCAAGGACTATGACGCGATCAAAGGCTACCGCGAGTATGGCTACTCAGTCTGTGACGATACCGAAGCGGCACGCCTGCATGAACGGCTCAAGCGCTTCGAAGGCGGCGATATCGTCACAGGTGCGGCACGCAGTGAATTTGGGCACCGAGTGGATGCACCGGAGCTCAAAGCACCCTGTGAAGGGCCTATCGGCGAAGTGATGTTCATGATGGATCATCGTCTGCGCGAAGAGGGCAAACGTGACAAAAGTACGATCACCGTATTTTCTCCCTCCGAAATCTTCTTTGAAGATGTCGGGGACAATGCTCGGGAACCCGTCGCCAAACTGATGCAGGAGCGGGGCATCACACTTCATACAGGCAAGGAGCTTACAGAGATCACGGAAGACAGCGTGATCTTCTCTGACGGTTCGGCACTGCCGTGTGATCTGGCGATCATCATCCCGCCCTACAAAGCCCCGGAGTATATCGCCAAAAGCGGACTGGGCGATGACAAAGGATGGGTACCCACGGACAAAACGATGAAGCATCTTGACTATGATGAGATCTATGCTATCGGAGACATCAATGCCCTTGCCCAGCCAAAGCTTGGACATATAGCGATCAATCAGGCGGATGTAGCCGTCTCCGCGATACTCCGCCGTGAAGGGCTGAGTGATGAAGAGGTGCCTTTCACGCCTGAAGTTTTCTGTATCATGAATATGGGCGGACATGAAGCGATCCTCATCTACTCCAATGTACTCTACGGTGGCGAGTACGACATGGCATGGCACTCCCCTATCGCCAAACTGATGAAGCTGAGTTTTGATGAAGAGTATCACTATACCCATGGGCATATGCCGCCGGATACTGTGGTCGAAGCACTCGAAGGACTGCTACACCGGTTTGCCAAACAGAAAAAATAGCGGGATGCACCTATAGTTGCATTGCTGCGATAGAAAATTGGGTTATAATGTTTTATTACTCCCCCAACGAATAAGCTGAAATTTTGAGAGAGCGAGACGAGGTGATATGTACGTGAAAAAATCTGCGGGACTACCCGTAGGTAATTCAAAGATTTTTTTGCGTGCAGATCGTCTCGTATCGCTCTCCCAGAAGGGTGCAGCACTTTCGCCCATACTCGGCGTTAGATTTTTTCGAATTCGCTACGGCGAGTCCTTCAAAAATCTGCCTTGATTATGAACGAAATTGCAGCATCAAAAATTCAGATTATTCATTGGGGGAGTAATAAAATAAATGCAAGGAGAAAAGTATGGTAGAATTTATCAAAAAGATGATGGATTGGGCACTGGAGAAAGAGGAAGAAGCGGCAAAAGAGTGCCATGTCTCTCCCAAAGAGGTCGATGAGCAGATTGCCAAAGTAGAAGAGAAGAAAGAGGCGTTGCAGAAGAAGTGCAAAGAGGAGCTCGATGAGATCCAGAAGATCATAGAGAGACTCGAAAAGATCAAGGAAGAGAGCCTCAAGTGCTCGACACAGAAGGATAAATAGATGAATATCTTTCTCAAAAAGATGATGGAGTGGGTACTCGAAAAAGAGGAAGCAGCAGCAAAACAGTGCCACGCCTCACCCGAGGAGATCTCCGAACAGATCAGAAAAATGCTGCTAAAGAAAAAAGAGATCCAGGAGCAGTGTCAGGAGCAGACCAAAGAGCTCGAATATATCATCGACAAACTTCACTGGATCAAAGCCGAGGCGATCAAGTGTGAACGCAAACTTGAGGAAGAACTCAAAGAGGATTAGTAATCAATGCAACTGCACAGAAAAAGTCTTGGACTAAAAGAGCTTATCGCTATCGCTGTCGGCGGGATGGTCGGCGGCGGGATCTTTACTATCTTGGGTATCTCAGTATCGATGGTCGGCTTTCTTGCCCCTTTTGCTATCGCGCTGGGTGGCGTGGTGGCACTCTTTGCCGCCTACTCCTATGTCAAGCTTGGAGTCTACTACAAAGATGAGGGTGCGACTTACGCTTTCTTCAAACGTACCTACCCCGACTCTGACCTTGCGGCATCATTTATCGGATGGTATACGATATTTGGCTATATATCTACACTTGCACTCTACGCCTATACCTTCTCCTCCTATGCGATCAGCGGTTCTGAGTGGGCGCATGACGAGTGGGTGCGTAAAAGTGTCGCGATGGGGATCATCTGGACATTTGCACTGGTCAACCTATGGAGTGTCAAAGGGATGGGCAGGATCGAGGATGTGATGGTCTATCTCAAACTCGCTATCCTCTTTGTGATCTCACTGATGCTGATCTATTATGGAGAGACTGATTTCAAGACATTCTCACAGACACTGCTGCAGGACTTCGAAAATACCAGAGTGATCCATATCCTTACGGTAGCCTCTGTGACATTTGTCGCCTATGAGGGATTTCAGCTTGTCATCAATGCAGTCAAAGAGATGGATGATCCCGACAGGAACATCCCCCGTGCGATCTACAGTGCTGTTGCATTGGTCGCGACGATCTACTTCATCATTGCGCTTGCAGCGGTCATAGCGATCCCGGCGGAGGATCTCATACGCAACAAAGAGTATGCTCTTGCTGCCGGTGCACAGGATATCATGGGTGATCTGGGGCGCAACCTCGTGATCATCGGCGCAGTGCTTGCCACTTCCTCTGCGATCAGCGGTACGATGTTCGGCTCATCCCGTCAGATGGCACGCATCGCTGATGACGGCTACCTGCCTCATACGCTCAGCAAACGCCGCGGCACCATCCCTACCCATGCGATCCTTGCGATGGCGGCAACCGCCTCACTGCTGATCCTTGCAGGAGGATTGCGATTGATCTTGGAGTTTGGCAGTATCACCTTTTTGCTTGTCTCTCTGCTGATGGCGATTGCCAACTTCAAGATACGCCACAAGACCCGATCTTCGACACTCTTTACCGTGATCGCGATCATCGGACTGGCTGTAGGCTCGGTACTGATCCTCTGGTATGAGTACAAAACCAAACCCGAACAGATGCTCTTTATCGTCATACTCTATATTCTCCTGAGTATCGGCGCATACAGCTATGCCAAACTGGCAGCAAAACTCCATCTCAACTGACAATATCAACTATAAAAGGAAAACAATGAAACTAAAACATAAAATAGCACTCTTTATCGTCTATCTGCTGATATTTTTCACCAGTGCGGCACTGATCAACTTCTATGCCTACCTGACACTGGACGGTCGGCTGCTTTTTGCGGCAAGTGTGCTGTTGGCACTCATCGCAACATATATGCACCACCGCTACCGTGTCAAGACCAAAGCAGACGAACTGGCACAAGAGCTCGAAGAGATTTTGTAACGGTTTACCTATAGAGACTATAATAAATAAAAACAGACAAAGGAGAAATCATGACACCGGAAGAGAAAGAGATAGCGAAACTCAAAGATGAGATCAAAGCTGAACTCAGAGTGAT
>WFYB01000045.1 GCA_015490315.1 Sulfurovum sp.
CTTGACAAAACGTACGCTAATTGGTACAATGTAGCAAATATCACAAAGGATTAGTATGGCAAAAGTGATACCGGTCAGTCAGGCAAGAGCAAATATCTACTCTCTGATGGACGAAACAGCACAAACCCATGAGCCGATCCTTATTACCGGGAAGAGAGGCAATGTGGTGATGCTTTCGCAGGAGGATTGGAATGCGATAGAAGAGACGCTTTATCTAAGTGCTATACCGGGAATGGCAGCTTCTATCAAAGAAGCGATGGAGGCACCCGATAGCGAGTTTAGCGAAGATATTGAATGGTAGCATACAAGATACTCTACAGTAAGCTTGCACTCAAAGATGCAAAGAAGCTCTCAAGTGCCGGCTTGGCACCCAAAGCACAAAAGTTGATAGAAATCATCAAAAAAGACCCCTTTCAAAATCCACCGCCTTATGAAAAGCTGGTAGGCAACCTAAAGGGTGCCTATTCCAGACGGATCAACATTCAGCACAGACTTGTTTATGAAGTAAGAGAGCATGACAAGGTCGTGAGGATTTTACGGATGTGGTCACATTACGGCGAATGAAACAACGAAGTATCGGATATATAAAGTTTTGAAATGAACACACTCCAGGGCAGCCACACCCTCTACCAAAACCTCCAGCAGCTCGATCTGCTCACACACAGACCCAAGTGGTGGTGGCCCAATGCAGGGACATTTGAGGTGGTCATCGGTGCGGTGCTGACGCAAAATACCACATGGAAAAATGTCGAGAAATCCCTTGAAAACCTACAGGGATATACTACTCTCAAGAGCTTCCTGCAGCTTGATGAGACAGAGCTCAAAGAGCACATAAGACCCAGCGGCTTCTACAACCAAAAAGCCCCGAGACTGCATATCATAGCAAAAAATATCAAATCAGAGTTCGGCACCTTCAAAAGCTTCCAAAAAGAGGTCACGCGCAGCTGGCTGCTGGCACAAAAAGGGATAGGAGAAGAGACTGCCGACAGTATCCTCAACTACGCATGCTTTAGAGATGAGATGGTGGTCGATACCTACACCAAACGGCTGCTCAAAACCTACGGTATCGAACTAAAAACCTATAGCGCATACAAAGCCTATCTGCAGGAGGGACTGCAACGCCATTACCCCAAAGAGGAGCTTGCCCTACACTACGCCCGTTTTCATGGGATGATCGTGGAGTATAACAAGCGTAATCTTGCGAAGCAAGACTAAATCATGTATTCCTTCTTGTTCCCATGCTCTGCGTGGGAACAAACGTAAAATTCTGAGCACTGAACGCTGAACCCTGAACACTTCTACAAAAAATGATGACTTTTACACGGAAAGCGTCTGTCATTCTCCACAGCTTTTGCAAAGACATTGAGCGTTGTGCCGGACGCCTTGGCGACCTGTTCAACTCTCTCCAGGTCCTCTTTGTCAAACGCCACAAGCATCTCATACTCCTCCCCGCTAAGCCCGATATCCTCGTTGATATTTTCTAATATCTCAATACCAAGACCATTCATGTCCAGTAGCTTATTGGTGTCACAAAAGAGTCCGTCGGAGATATCCATCCCTGCATGCAGATATGGGCGTGCTTTGGCAACAAACTCAGCACGAAGCTGCGGCTCATAGAAGCGTGAATCATCTGCGATCTTCTCGCCACGCATGAGTCTCTCCAGATCACGTTTGCTCTCTCCAAGGGTGCCCGTGTATGCGAGCAGATCACCCGGCTTGACACCTTTGCGAAGCAGTGGTGCATCACTCTGGGAAACAAATGTGATGCTCAGATGCAGCTTCTCTCCCCCAATGGTGTCACCACCGATGATCTCGCAGCCATACTCCGCCGCACTCTCCTGCAGTGCGCGGCTCAGTTCGGATATCTCCGCTTCTGAGACATCCGCGGGGATAGAGAGGGTTACCAGTGCATACTTGGGTTTCGCATTCATCGCTACAGCATCGGAGAGGTTGACCAGCATCGCCTTGCGTCCGATCTGTGCCATACTCATCCACTCGCGCTTGAAATGCACATCCTCAAAAAAGGCATCCATACTGTAGAGCATCCCCTCCACAAGCGCCGCATCATCACCGATATAGCTTGAGTGCATCTGACTGATCAGGTAGGCTTCTTTATCCATTGTTTTCCTCTATACTAAATTGGCAAAATTGTAACATAGTTCCATTGTTTTCTTATTATAAAAGGTCAAAGCAGTCACTCTATACGAAAGATAAGTTATACTAATCCTAATAAATACCGCATACCGCAGGAGTATCCATGTCTATAAAACTCGACACCAGAGCCTTTTTCTTCAAAGCAAAAACAGACTACCTTCCCTACTACAAGCCGTTTCGTATCACCATCGACGAGGATGCTACCCTCAAGGATCTACTCTTTGCGATACAGGAGCAGAACGAGAACTTCAGTTTCCCCAAACAGAAACTTGTCTTTCGTATCAACGGCTGGGTCGTCGAAGCCAAGCAGCCTCTCAAGGCAGTCGTAGAACGCCTCGGCACTGATCTGCAGATCGACCCAGTCACCGCTTACCGAAGTCTCAACGGACTCAAGATCAACGATGCGGACTTCATGCAGAGCTACAGCCTGCTTGAGCCCTATGCAGACGAATCAGATCTGAAGTACTACAAAACACTCTATGCCCTGCACTACGCTTCCGAGACCTCCAATTATCGCAAAGAGTACATCGGTGATGCGATACTGCTGCTCGCACACAAAATGATCAGCGAAGGCAACCCCTATAAAGCCGAGATACTCAAAGCGATCACAGAAGTGGAATCTGGGCTCTTTGACTGCGAATATGACAACAACCTCTTTGATGCGCAAGATCATACGAGTGCTATCGAAGCGCTCAAATCGATGGCAAAACAGAAGCATGAGATCGACGCACCCTCACTGCTCGATATGATCAGGGCACGCTTCACATCCACCCCAAAGGCACCTGCACACAAAAGCACTGAGAAGCCAAGCTTCGACAATATCACCATCCCCGATATCGAAGAGAAGTTTGTCGCCTACTACTATGGTGACAATGCAGAGAACAAAGATGCGATCGAAGATCTCATCACCCAAAAGTGTGCCGGTCTCATCCGGTTTGACAAAGCACACAAGCGCTGCGGTCTGCTGATTGTTGAGGATGATCCTGCCCTCGCCTTCCAAAAAGCGGGTGCGATCCTGCTCGATGCCTTTGACAATATGGCAGAGGTACTGGTCATCGAAGACCCCGAAGCCTACGCAATGATCTCACGCAACTTTGACAAGATCGAAAAAGCTGTCGGCAGAGAGATTGGTTTGGAGCTCACCACTGCCGCTGCCCTCTCCAGGCAGCTTTCGGCTGTCACAGCATAGCATCTCTTTGTTGCGCCCGCTACGGGCGTATGAGGGTAACACCTCGTCGTTTTTTCGCCACTACACCCCTCTGTTCTTCTCAAATTTAAAGCTAAAAAGATATAATAAAGCCACTATCTAATCTATAAAAGGACACAGTTATTATGAGCAAACCATCTGATGTAAAGATCTATGAATATGATGCTGTCATCGTTGGCTCCGGTCTGGCAGGTCTGGCAGCAGCCAGAGAGCTGACCATGGCAGGCAAAAAGACAGCGGTCATCACCAAGCTGCATCCTCTCCGCTCCCACTCCGGTGCGGCACAGGGCGGGATCAATGCGGCACTGGGAGAAGAGGACTCCGTAGAGCTCCACATGTTCGATACGATCAAAGGTTCAGACTATCTTGCCGATCAAGATGCCGTTGAGCTGATGTGCTCCAAAGCACCTGAGACAATCAGATGGGCAGAGCATATGGGCTGTGTCTTCTCACGTAAAGAGAATGGTGACATCGCCATCAGACCTTTCGGGGGACAGAGCAAGCCAAGAGCCTGCTACGCCAAAGACAGAACCGGTCTGGCACTGCTGCAGGCGATCTATGAGCAGGCATTCCGTGCGGGTATCGAAGTCTTCGACGAGTGGTACGCTGCTGATCTCCTCTACAAAGACGGCAAAGTCTCCGGTGTCGCCGCCTATGACATCCGCACATCAGAGCCTGCGATCTTCAATGCCAAAGTAACGATGTTCGCGACAGGCGGACACGCAAGAGCCTATAGATTTAACTCCAATGCCCATGCCAATACAGGGGACTCACTCTCTATCGTAGCGCGCCATGGACTTCCGCTCGAAGATATGGAGTTTGTACAGTTCCACCCGAGCGGACTGGGTGGTTCAGGCGTACTCATCTCCGAAGCAGCGCGTGGAGAAGGCGGACGTCTCTTCAACTCCAAAGGTGAACGTTTCATGGAGAAATATGCGCCAAACGCACTCGAGCTCGCATCACGTGACGTCGTCAGCCGTGCGATCATGGAAGAGGTACGCCAGGGACGCGGTGTGGGCAAAGATGGCCAGTCGGTCAATCTCGACCTGACACACCTGCCAAAAGAGATCATCCTCGAGCGTCTGCCTGAGCTTCGTGAACTGGCGATCGCTTTCCAGGGACAGGATATGCTCAAAGAGCCGATCCATATCTCTGCGACAGCACACTACTCTATGGGCGGCATCCCGACCAATATCAACTGTCAGGTCAAGAAGAATGCCAAGGGTGACCTCGTAGAGGGCTTCTATGCTGCGGGGGAATGTAGCTGTGTCTCCGTACACGGTGCCAACCGTCTGGGAGCCAACTCTGTACTCGAAGCTCTCCTCTTCGGCCGTCATGCGGGAGAAAACATGGTAAAAGCACTCGAAGAGGGTGTCTCTCTGCGCAAAGCCTCAGTGGACGAAGCAGAGACCATGCTCAAAGAGATAGAGCGTATCAAAACCTCCAACGGTACCGAAAGCGTGCCGGGTCTGAGAGCTGAACTCCAGGCAGGCATGACTGCCGATGCAGGTGTCTTTAGAAGTAAAGAGTCGCTTGAGAGACAACTCAAGCTTATCGATGATCTGCTTGAGAGATTCCAGAATATCCGTATCGATGACAAGTCCAATACATTCAACACTGACCTCCAGGAGGCGATAGAGCTTGGGCATATGCTTGAGTTCAGCAAATTTATCGTAGTCGGTGCGCTCAACCGTGAAGAGAGCCGCGGCGGTCACTACAGAGAGGACTTCCCTCAGCGTGACGATGAGCGCTTCCTCAAGCACACTTATGCGACGATGGACAAAGACTATAATATTGATATAGAATGGGGTGAAGTTACCCTGGGCAAATTCGAACCAAAAGAAAGATCATACTAGGAGGTCAAGATGAGCAACGATACCAAAGAAATTGTAGATGATTACGAACCGTTCGATACCGATGAGTTCGATATCGTCAAGCCGACACGTACAGTCACACTGAAGACATTCAGATTCAATGCTGAGACAGACTACCTTCCATACTACAAACACTATACTATGGAAGTGGGCAAAGATGAACTGATCCTTGACCTCCTCAACCGTATCAAGTGGGAGCATGACGGCTCTTTCTCCTACAGACGCTCATGCCGCCACGGTATCTGTGGTGCCTGTGCGATCAAGGTCAACGGCAGAGCAACACTTGCATGTAAACAAAATGCACTCGAACTAGTCGACCTTTTCGGTGACGAACTGCTGATCGAACCACAGAGCAAA
>WFYB01000046.1 GCA_015490315.1 Sulfurovum sp.
ACTAAGCCAAAAATAAGCTCTTTTTTGTCAACACCTTTGTAAAGCACTTTTTCGATATACTATGGGAATAACCCGGGATATAAGCGAAGGACAGGCGTATGAATCAGACAAAAAAGCGTTTACACATTATCAAACTGGCTATTTCGATCACTGATATCGACTGTATCCAGCATCAGATCCTGAAACTGAGTCAACTCAAATCAGATACCAGACTTCAGGAGATCCTCGAGATGCTCCAGGCTAAAAACTATGCCCAGGCACAAGCACTGATCACTACCTACATCGATACTCCCATCGAAGAGATCATCCAGAGAACTGCCCCGCAGGATGAACCAGCAGAAGAGACTCAGGCAAAAATGCTGCGCAAGATCAAAGAGAGTGCAGTGATAGAAGCATTTGACCTCTTTACCGAACCTGAAGATGAGCAGGCGATCACAGAGCTTGAGAATATTGAAGCGTTTCTGGGAGAAGAACCCTCTCCTGCCAAAACGTATGATAACGACATCAACTATGACTCTCTACTTTCACTTGGAGCAGATGACATCCTCCCTGACAATATTGACATCGACCTTTCCGCACCCAAAGAGGATACTTTCTTCCAGGAAGACTCACTGCATTTACAAGAAAGAGATGAAGAGAAAGATCCATTCTTTGATAACGAAATACTGGCACAGGAGAGAGCACCCTCTGAAGAGGATCGTCTCACTCAACTCCTTCAGAAGGAACAGCAGCAAACACAGAACGATACAGCCATGCCTGCAACAAAAGATCTATCCATAGATGAACAAAGAGAAACTTATGCCCCTATCTCCTATATCGAAGAGAAGTTTCGTAACCTGCTCACACAATACCCTCCTATAGAACAGAACCTGCAAAACGAAGCTTCAGTCAATGAACTGCTACAGAAAATCAAGACAGAACGCTTCAGTGAAGAGGAGATAGAAGAGATTATCGGCACCCTATTGGCATTGAAAGAGGAGGGCAAAAAAGATGAAGCGGCAAAACTGCTGCTGCTTTGTGCGGCAACTCCGTCACTCTATGCGCAATTTATGCTCGCACGTGCACTCTTCAGAGGGGAGATCCTCCAGAAGAACATCCCTGAAGCTTTCAGTATCATCTACCGACTTGCCAATGACGAGAACTATCCTGAAGCCATCTGTGATCTGGCACAACTCTATGAATACGGTATCGGTGTAGAAAAAGATATCAGTAAAGCCGAAGCTCTCTACAGTGAAGCGGCCAAGATGGGTATCAAACGTGCGCAAAACCATGCCGCCCGTATCCGCAAAGAGAATAAAGGGCTCTTCTTACGCTTCAAGAAGTAAAGCGATCCCTTCGTAGGCGGTATCTATCATTTTATCTATCTCTTCATAGGTGATGATATAAGGTGGCATGAAGTAGATCACGTTCCCCAAAGGGCGCAGCAGCACACCATGCTCAAGCCCGTATCTGTATATCTGCAGTCCTATCCGCTCCTTCACATCATAGCCTTTGAGCTCTATGGCGGTCACCATCCCCTGTTGACGTACCTCCTTGACATTCGGCAGAGCCATAAATTTGGCGGTAGCCTCTCTGATATAGGATGCTTTCTGACGGTTCTGTACCAATACATCCTCCTGCTCAAAGAGATCAAGCGTCGCAAGGGCAGCTTGGCATGCCAGAGGATTGCCGGTATAGCTGTGTGAATGCAAAAAGGCTTTGTACTCATTGTAGTCACAATAGAAAGCCTGGTAGATATCATCGGTTGTCATCACTACAGAGAGCGGCAGATAGCCGCCGGTAAGCCCCTTTGAGAGTGCCATGAAATCCGGACTGATACCGGCATGGTCACAGCCGAACATCTCACCCGTACGTCCAAAGCCCGTCATGATCTCATCAGCGATCAGATGCACACCGTATCGCTCTGTCAATACTCTCGCACCTGCAAGATAATCAGGGTGATACATATGCATCCCTCCTGCTCCCTGTATCAGCGGCTCGACAATAAATGCCGCGATCTTGTCTGCATCATCCTTCAGCACTGCCTCAAGCTCATTCAGTGCTTCTGCTGCAGCCTCTTTGCTCTGGTCTTTGGGAACAGGTACTTGCCTGTTGGCGATGAGCAGCGGGGCATAGGTCTCCTTGTAGAGTGCGACATCCCCTACCGAGAGTGCACCGAGTGTCTCACCGTGATAGGAGTTGGTCAAAGAGAGAAAGAGAGACTTATTCGCTCCCTGGTTTCGGTGATAGTGATAGCTCATTTTTAGTGCCGCCTCCACAGCACTTGAGCCGTTGTCCACATAGAAAACCTTTTGTAAACGCTTCGGTGTGATCTTGACAAGCCGATGAGCCAGCTCAACAGCCGGCTCATGGGTAAACCCCGCCAAAAGCACATGCTCCAAAGTGTCAAGCTGTACCTTGATCTTTTCATTGATATAGGGATTGGCATGCCCAAAGAGATTGACCCACCATGAGCTGATCGCATCAATATAGCTGTTGTCCTCGAAATCATACAGATAGACCCCTTTGCCTGACTTGATAGGAACAAGAGGCAGACTCTCATGGTCTTTCATCTGCGTACAGGGATGCCAGATCACATCCAGATCACGCTGCATCATTTCACTGTTTTTCATCAATATCCTTACTACTTAATTATTATAATCCGGGATTAATCACAACTTTACTAAAATATTACAAATTTTTAGATTAAGGCTATGACATTATGATCAGTTGGATGCAAAAACATAACAGATACCTCGTATGGACCATTTGGATCGCTACCATCGCATTTATCGGTGCGGGCTTCGTCGGATGGGGAAGCTACAATTTCGGAAGCAAAGCGGGCAATGTCGCAAAAGTGGGCGAGATAGAGATCCCTCAGACAAGACTCAATATGGTTTACAGCAACCTCTACAACCAATACAATCAGATGCTTGGCGGCAAACTCGATGAGAAGAAAGCCAAAGAGATGGGACTGGTTCAGCAGGCGTTTGCGCGACTTGAGACACAGGCAAAACTCCTCAACCTCGCCAAAGAGATGAGTATCGTCGTTTCAGACAAAGAGGTAGCAACATACCTTGAGAGTATCCCCGCATTTCAAAAAGACGGCGTCTTCAACAAAACGATCTACAAAGGATACCTGCAGGGGCAGCGGCTCAAAGCCAAAGCATTTGAAGAGACACTCAGAGAAGAGCTGACCATCCAGAAAACACTCGCACTGTTTGATGTACCTCCCTATTCTTTCGAAGAAGAGGTTGTCGGTACAGCCATCAATGTCGCTGACAAAATCGCCTACAAGGTGTTGACAGAGAACGATGTCACGATCAATCCTGATGAGAGTAAACTCAAAGCCTTCTGGGAAGCACACAAAGAGAACTACAAAACACCAAAAATGTATGACCTCTCTATCGTCTGGACGGGATCGGATGATATCAATGTCACAGACGAAGAGCTGAAAAACTATTATGAGACCAATAGCTTCAACTATACGGATGCCAAAGGCAAGCAGCTCAGCTTTGAAGATGCAAAGGATCTGGTCGAAAAAGATCTCCAGCTCAAAAAGAGCAAAAAAACCGCACAGAAAGCCTATATCGCTTTCAAAAAAGGAAAGCTAAAAAGCAATGAGGATATCACTCTCCCTCTTGGAGACAAAAAACTCAGTCCAGAACTATGGAACGAACTGCAGACCAAAGAGAACGGTACTATTCTCAAACCGAAAGTTGTCGGGGACTACTATGCAACTGTCAAACTCAACAAAGTGCTTCTACCCAAAGTTAAGAGCTTTGAAGAAGCTAAATCGCAAGTCACAGCAGACTATACTCTCCAGGCAAAAAAGGAAGCACTCAGCACACTTGCAGACAAGACATTGAAGACATTTAATGATGCCGATGCAACCCACTCCGAGTATCTCTCGCTTGAAGATAATGTCAACCTAAATCCACTTAACAAACAAGAAAGTTTACAATTTTTACAAAAATTATTTACATCTAATAAAGAAAAAGGTATGATAAGCGTAGGAGATAAGATTGTAGTTTACAAAATAGAAGATCAAAAGCTTCTTCCTGCGGACAAAGAGAAAGCCGAAACTGTCAAGCAGACAACAGCCAAGATCAAAAAGAGCACCTTTGAAAACAATCTTATCCAACTTTTAGATGAGAAGTATCCGACAGAAGTCTATATGGGAGGACTTAAAAATTGAGTGAGCAAATTTTAGCTATCGATATCGGTTCTACGAAAATATGTGCCATCATAGCTGAAATTGAGGATGGCAAAGTCCATGTCCTCGGACACGGTATCGCCAAATCCCAAGGTATCAAAAAGGGTGCCATCACCAATATAGAGCTCACTTCCAAAGCGATCAAAAAAGCGATCGGTGATGCCAAACGTATCGCCGGAAGCAATATCAATACTGCTACCGTCTCTATCTCAAATGCCTATGCAAAAAGTCTCAACTCCACAGGGGTGGTCAATATCCCGCACAAAGATATCTCTATCAAAGAGATCAACCGTGTGATGCAGACCGCACTCTACAATGCCAATGTCCCCAATGAGTATGAAGTAGTGCATGTACTGCCGTATAACTTCAGAGTGGATGATCAGGATTTTATCGAAGATCCGTTCGGTATGAACGCTTCACGTATGGAAGCGGATGTCAATATCATCATGACCCAAAAATCCAACCTATCCAATCTCAAAAAAGCGGTACGCTCCGCAGGTGTAGAGATCGACGGTATCGTGCTGAGCGGATACGCCTCTGCGATCGCAGTCATGAATGAAGATGAAAAAGAGATGGGGGTTGCCGTCATCGATCTGGGCGGACAGACCAGCAATCTTGTCATCCATACAGGCAACTCTATCCGATACAATGACTTCCTCGGTGTGGGCTCCAACCATATCACAAACGATCTCTCAATGGCACTGCATACACCGCTTCAGGTCGCCGAAAATGTCAAGATCCGACATGGGGATCTTGCCGAGACATCCAATGAAGTGATCGAACTGCCTATTATCGGAGATGAAGAGAAACGTAATAATGTTTCTCTTGAAATCGTACACTCCGTGATCTTCTCTCGTGTCGAAGAGGCACTGATGATCCTCGCAAAATCACTGGAGAAATCTGCTCTCAAAGAGCAGATCGGTGCAGGACTCATCCTCACAGGCGGGATGACCAAACTCAAAGGTATTAGAGAGCTGGCACAGTCGATCTTTCCAAGTATGCCTGTCAGGGTTGCAGGTCCTCGGGATCTCGAAGGCTTGTTCGATGAGCTGAAAGATCCCGCCTTCTCTACCGTGGTAGGTCTGCTGCTCTACAAAGCGGGTGAACACACCCAGTATGAGATCGACTTCCAGCAGGAGCTTCTACACTCCAAAACAGTCTATGAAGAGAACCTGAACGATATCAAGATCGCCAACACGATCAACGAAGTGGAAGACAAAAAGGCAGCCAAAAAAGAGCCGAAACCACAAGAGGGATCTGACTCCGAATTCGATGCATTCTCATTTGAGGATCTGCCCGATATCGGAAAAGAGAACAACAATCCGTTCAAAAAGCTTGTCAATTGGGCAAGACAGCTTTTTTAGCAGCGAAGAGACCACAAACACTATTCAAAGGGGGAAAAGATGGAAGAGTTTGAAATCGACATAGTCGAAACAAAATGCCAGACAACAGGTGCAAAGATCAAAGCGATCGGTGTAGGCGGCGGTGGCGGAAATATGATCAATCATATGATCCAAGAGGGGATCAATACGATCGATCTTATCGTAGCCAATACCGATGCGCAGGCACTTGACAGTTCACTTGCACCATACAAAATGCAGCTGGGGCTCAATGCTACCAGAGGACTGGGTGCGGGTATGGTACCAGAGAAGGGTCGTGAAGCGGCTCTGGAGAGCTTCGAAGATATCAAAGCGATGCTTGAGGGTGCGGATATCGTCTTCATCTCTGCAGGACTTGGCGGCGGTACAGGAACAGGCGCGGCACCGATCATCGCTCAGGCTGCCAAAGAGGTCGGTGCGTTGACAGTCTCTATTGTCACCAGTCCGTTCAAGTTTGAAGGCCGCAAGAGAACCAAACTGGCAAAAGAGGGTCTCGAAGAGCTCAAGCGTGAAAGTGACTCTATCATTGTCGTACCAAATGAAAGACTGCTTTCGATTGTCGATAAAAACCTTGGGATCAAAGAGAGCTTCAAAATGGTTGACGATATCCTTGCACAGGCTGTCGGAGGCATCTCCAAGGTGATCCTCTCGCACGGTGAGAATGACATCAACCTCGACTTTGCCGATGTCAAGACTGTCATGAGCCACAGAGGTCTGGCACTGATGGGTACAGGGTATGCTACAGGCACCAATGCTGCCTATGATGCTGCCAAAGCGGCGATCGAATCACCGCTGCTTGACAATATCTCTATCGACGGCGCGATGGGTGTTCTTGTACATTTCGATATCCACCCCGACTATCCTATCATGGAGATCGGTGAGGCGATGAGTATCGTTGAAGAGAGTGCCGATGAGGATGCTTCTGTTATCTTCGGTACAACTACCAATGAAAATATGGATATGGATGAAGTGAAGATCACGATCATTGCAACAGGCTTTGAAGACAAAAATGCCATTGCCGAACCGGCACCCAAAAAACAGGAATCCCTGCTTGGTAGTAGCGGCAACAGTACACAGACCACCGCAACAAGTATCAATACCATACGTTCAGCGAACAAAATGGTTGTCGGCGGTTACAACGGAGAGAATGAAGATATCCTCGATGTCCCTACTTTCCTCAGAAAGCAGATGGACTAAACCTCTCCTATATACCCCTTTGAAGCCCGTGAGAGAGTTCCTTCTCTCTCTATTTACCCTCTTTCCTTTCTTGCCAATATTAACCAAATTCTGCTATGATAACCCACATTTTATATAGGAATTTTTGCATGAAATATATCAAAACATTTTCAACTCTCGCAACAGCAACCGGACTTGGAGCCCTGCTC
>WFYB01000047.1 GCA_015490315.1 Sulfurovum sp.
GTTGACAGCATAGTGCAGCCGTTTGTCAAATGCCTCGATCACCACACTTTTAGGCGCGATATCAACCGTGAAAGGCACTCTGGTGTAGCAGCTCCCCTCCTTCCCGTAAAAGAAGCAGATATTGCTTTTGAGCCTGCCCTCAAGATGGTAGTGTTTCATATCTTTCGTGATAACGTTGAGCTCTCCATCCTGACAATCGATAGGGATCGCTCTGAAGTAGGGTTTGAGTTTTCCAAGGTTTCTTGCACTGATCAGGACCCCCTCTTTTGTCTGTCGGATCTTGGTATAGAGTGTCGGTATATCGATCTCTATGCCTTTTGAAAAATGCAGTGTAAGGGGAACACTTTTGTTGCGCAGTGCCACATATTTGGTTTTCTCCCCGATCTTGAGCGCCTCGATCTGGGCAGTGAGTTTTGCACGTTTTTTGGGAAGATCGATCTCCCCTTTGACGATAGCATCGATCCAGGGCATCTTGAGGTGTGTTTTGTGCAGATAGATCTTCTCTTTGCTGTACTTCAAGCTGCCGCCCAAAACCGGCAACACGATCTTCCCTATTTTGGCACCCCCTTTTGTCAACGCTGCTTCTGACTTGAGCGGATATCGTTTGGTATTGTCATATTCCACCCATCCTTTCTTGATCGGCAGTGTAATATTGCCGTAGCTTGCCAACCCTTTCTTGAGATCGACACGGACAGCAACCTTCACCTTACGTTTTTCATCTTTCTTTCTTCGCTTCAGCGGCACATCGATCCTTAGCTTTACATCGGCATACTTCCCTGTGTAGCGTATAGGCAGGTTGATGTTGTATGACTTAAAAATCTTCTGTACCTCTTTATCGACAGCTGCTTTGAGCTTGAGATCGAGTTTGAGCTGTGCTTTGCGTGCTGCAAGACCAGGTATGGATATCTTGCTGCCGCTTAGATCGATCTTCTTGTATCTTGGTGCATCCAGATCAAACAAGAGTGCACCATCATGATAATGCACATAGAGCCGCTTGGCGGTAATGGGATCAAGTCGCTTTTGAAAATAGATCTTTACATCCTCTACAAGTGCCTCGCCCCGAAGTGAATCGATATCGAGTTTGAATTTCCCATCTCCATCAAGCTTCCCCTGACCCGAAAGCGTATAGAGGGTGTAGCGTCTGCCTCTGATACGATCGACGATCCAGCTCTTGACTGTCGGATGCATCTTGGTAAAGAGATCGATAACAGGTCTGAGATCATTGAACGGCGCTGTTGCGATATCAAAACTGACCTGCTTGTCCTCCTTTTTCGCAGTGAAATTACCGTCTATACCGAAAGCTTCAAAAGTACCTTCTGTTTTCAAGCTGTGCCTATCAAGGTCATAGTGCAGGTCACCTACGATATTGATACCCTGTTTTTTGAGGTAAAGCATGGAGACATCAGCACTGAGCACCCTGCCTTGGCGCACGATGTTCCCTGCGATTTCATAGTCATCGGTAGTGATATAGAGGATATTGTCTGCATAGATGATATCGATATGGTTATTGTTGAAGTCCACCTCTTTGAGTTCGATATAGTCAAAAAAGGTCAAGAGGTATTTGATCCTGTCAAAGGTCTTGTCGACATTTTGGAAGCTGGGGGAGGCTTTGGCTTTGGGTATGACGACATGATCTGCTTTGAGGGTGAGCTTTTTATCCAGTTTGATGTATAATTTCTCCACCTGGTAGCCGCCGACAGAGAGTTTGTCAACAACGATACCCGACTTAAGCCAAAAGAAAAGAGCCACAGCTATGACGATCAACACCAACAGTGTATTGCGTATCATTTCATGGATTGAGTGGATAATACTGCTTTTTATCATAGCCCTGCTTTTCTATATTTCCATCCCGGTAAAGACCCAAAAGAAGATCGCTGTTCCCAAGGGGAGTACCAGTGAAAGTATTATATCACAGCTGGCTTTGGAGGGCTATGATGTCGGTGCGCCGGATCGGTGGCTGCTTGCACATTTTGGCAAGATCAAAAGCGGAGAGATACGTTTCAAAGAAGAGACACTTGCGCGGATCGATTTCCTGCACAGGCTCACACAGGCGAAACCGCCGCTCTACAAGATCACTCTGATCCCCGGTGAAACGACAGAGATATTTCTCTCCCAGGTCGCACAAAAGCTCGACCTCAACCAGAGCAGACTGCTTGATGCCTATAAAAGGTATGCCAGATACCCCGAAGCCGCTATCGCAGCCGATACGTACCTTGCACCCAAGAAGATGAATGAAGCCAAACTGGTCAAATTTATGCTCAAAAGCTCTGAGCATCACTATGCGAAACTCTCCAAACACTATTTCGGAGACTACAACCAAACCCGGTGGTTGCGCATCCTCACGATCGCTTCGATCATTCAGAAGGAGGCTGCCAACACCCGGGAGATGCCCCTCATCTCTTCCGTGATCCAAAACCGCCTCAAAAAGAAGATGCGACTCCAGATGGACGGGACACTCAACTACGGCAAATACTCCCATACCAAAGTCACCCCGCAACGTATCAGGGAGGACAACAGCACCTTCAATACCTACAAACACAGAGGCTTACCGAACTCTCCTATCGGCGCGGTCAGCACAGCAGCGATCAAGGCAGCCATAGAGCCCGCCAAAACAGAATATCTCTACTTTATGCGCAATAGAAAAACCGGCAAACACGACTTCAGCAAAACCTTCAAGCACCACCGCAGCAATATCAAAAAGGTCAAAAAGCAACTCAAAAAATAAGCTGTAAAATATTCAGCAGGATCGAAATCCCCAGAACGATACGGCAGGCTGTAAGCGGATTGCGTTCGACAAAGGAAGCACTGCTTTGAAAGTGCGGCTGCACTTTCTCCGGGTTGCTCAGCTCGTAGAGCATCTGTGAATAGTGGCTGTAGCGCTTGGCAGGATCGACCTCGATAGCACGCATGATCACACTCTCCAGCCAGGATGGTATTTTGGGATTGAGTTTGCTCGGACGTTTGGGGTTTTTGTCAAAGCTCGGATTTTGAAAAGGTTCGATCTCACCGTAGGGAAACTTCCCTGTCAACGCTTCATAGAGTGTCACACCGATCGCATAGACCTCTGTCTGCTCTGTGATAGGAGCCTGCTTGAAACGCTCTGGTGCAAGATAGCTGGGTGTACCCGCCTTGCTGAGATCCGAGTAGGCTTCGGTGATGCTTCCAAAATCGACCATCTTAAAAGCCGTTTTGCCTTTGCGGTCGGTGACCATGATATTTTCGGGTTTGATATCCCCATGCACAAGATCCTGTTTGATCAGATATTGGGACATCTTGAGAAGAAATGTACCCAGTTCAATACCCAGATCTACACTGAGCGGCTTCTTGGCGATATACTCTTTAAGAGGTATACCCTCGACATAAGTCATGATATAGTATCGGTGGGTACGGTTTTTGGGTACTGCCACTTTGGGGAAGAAACCTGCCTTGAGGCGTTTTGCCATCCAAACCTCTTTGACAAAGAGGTCAAGCATCGCAGGATCATCCGTCACTTCATAGGGGGCGAACTTGATCACATACTGCTGTCCTCTTTTTTCGCAGAGCCAGGTACGTTCATTCTGTATCAGAGGCTTGATCAACCTGTAGCCGTCAATCTCTTCACCTTTTTTGTAGTGCTCCTGCACGGTCAAGTCACTCTGCTTGTACCTGAGTCTGGGATCAAGCTCTTTGATCTCCAAAAGTACTGCTGTGGTATCATCAGGCAGATTATCGTCATGCTTTTTGCTTGCTTTCTTGACCAGGAAAGAGGCATTCATCGTCATGCCCTCACGCAGCTCATCCTCACTCAGTTCGTTATAGAGTCCGTCACTGCAAAGCAGGATGCGATCCTTTGCCTGCAGGTTGTTTTCGAAATAGTAGGGTTCTACACTCTCCTCCAGCCCGATCGCAGAGGCGAGTACATGCTCCATCCCCTCCTCTTCCATAGCATGATCACTCGAGAGCTGTGCAAGCTGTCCCTCTCTGAGCAGATAGATACGGCTGTCTCCAACATTGGCACCGTAGAGTCTGTCTCCCTCTATCACCACCAGAGCCAGTGTAGTGACAAGCTCTTGGCGCTCATACTCATTCATCGACTCCATGTAGAGCACATGGTTGATATTTTGGATGAAGTGTTTGATCGATTTCTCCATAGACCAGGATTTGGGTCTGTTCTTCAGTGAATTGATCAGAAAATGGCTGGTGCGTTTAGCAGCTTCGGCACCAGCTGCTGCAGAGCCCACACCATCGCATACTACTGCAACCGTGATCTCGTCCATCACCTTCACTTCAAAAAAGTCATCCCCCTTGAGCTGTGTACCCTTGGCAAGTGTCAAGCCCGATGTTTCGATATTTTGTTTGGACATGTTCTCTTCCTCTCTATATTGAGACGATTATAGCATCTTGATATTGTGATCTATATCATCCCTCCTGCATTGGCACCCCAGGTCGTTCTCCAGCGTGTTTTTACCAATGATATTGCTCCGATAGCAAGTAGCACGAGTGCTGCAAAGATGAAGAAGCCGATGCTGTAACTGTCGAACGTCTCCTTTGCCCAGCCAAGTGTCTTAACAAGGAACGTACCGCCGATCCCGCCGGCTGCTCCGATAAGCCCCGTCATGATACCAATATCTTTCCCAAAACGCTGTGGCACGAGCTGAAAAACAGCTCCGTTTGCCATACCCAGACTCGCCATCACCAGGAAAAGCACCGCGATTGCTGCAAAGAAAGGCAGATGCACCGCTCCCATCAGGGTGACCAATGCTGCAACGATACCAAAAAAGATATAGAGCGCTTTGATCCCGCCCATCTTGTCAGCCACGCCGCCGCCGACAGGACGCAGTACCGCACCGGCGAAGATCGTCAACGCACCGAAATATCCGGCAATGACCTTGACATTGGGCTCATTGAACAGATCCATCCCAAATGCCGCCATATCTGCCTGATAGGTGTTCATCAGATAGACCTTCATATAGTTGGCAAATCCGACAAATCCCCCGAAACTGACGGCATAGAAGAGCATAAACCACCAGCTGTCTCTGTCCTTGAGCAGCTTCCAGTAGTCACCCAGCTTCTTCGGACGCGGCTTATAGACACTTTCGGGCGCATCTTTAGCAAGAAAGATATAAGCGATCAGGACGATCACCGAGAGGATACCTCCGACCAAAAATACCGCTTCCCAGCCCCACTTTTCAGCGATCTTAGGTGCGAAAAGGAAGTCGATCACCACACCGATGTTCCCGGCACCGGCAATTCCCAGTACGATCCCCTGAAGTTTTGGCGGATACCACTGCCCTGCCTGCGGCAGTGCCACCGCGAAGGATGCTCCCGCAAATCCCAAGCCAAGCGCTACGAGCAGCAATTCGTTATAGGTGATGCTCGCTCCTCTGCTGTAGGCATAAAAGAGTGCTGAGATGACGATCAGCTGTGCCGCGATCGCTGTCTTCTTCGGACCGATCTTGTCTACAAAAAATCCCAATACGATACGCAAAAGCGCGCCGGCAAGGATAGGAATAGAGAGCAGTGTCGCGATCTGGCTCTGCGTCAAATGCTCTCCATGCTGCGCCATCGACTCGGCAATCTCTGTCGCCAGAGGTCCGAGCATTGTCCAGACCATAAAACTAAAATCGAAGTAAAGAAATGCGGCAAAGAGTGTCTTGGCATCTCCCTGACCTTTAAGTGCTTTAAAATTTGCCATGTTTTATGACTCCTATAAAAAATATAAGCGCATTATAATATAGATATCCGTGGATTATAATCTCTATAGTGATTATTTTTTAATCAATTATATTGCCTAATTATTAATCAATCAATTTTCTGAGAAAAAGAAAAAAAATACTATAATCACGGTAATACTATCCTATAGCAATAGGTACGACAGGAACAAGCATGACACGATTGGAAAAAGCGTTAGAAGCCAGAAGCAAAAAAGTCAATAAAGTAGAGACGACCAAGGCGCTCAAATCGCCGATGGATGTCTATGAACGGCTCGAAGAGATCGCCAAGGGCGGCTATGAAAACCTCTCTGCCGAAGATGCCTCCTACTTTCTCAAATGTTTCGGTCTCTTCGACAAGGGTGAAGACTTCATGCTACGGGTACGTATACCCGGCGGACAGCTGAGCTTCGAGCAGGCGACACGTATCGGTGAAGTGGCACAAGAGTACGGCAATGACTATATCGACCTGACCACCCGTATGCAGGTAGAGCTGCGCTATATCAAAATCGAAGATATCGCTACAGTACTGGGAGCCCTTAGGGAGGTAGGTATCTCTACGTTCCAGACAGGGGTAGACAACCCGCGCAATATAGTCACCGATCCTCTTGACGGGATCGCCTATGACAATATCCTCGAGAGTATGCCGCTGGTTGAAAAACTTCAGGAGGTATTTCTCGAAAAGCCTGAATGGATCTCGACACTGCCGCGTAAGTTCAATACGGGGGTGCTTGGCTCACTCTCCAACTCATGCAATATCTTCGGGCACGACTGCAACTTCGTACTGGCACAAAAGGATGGCAGATTTGGCTACAACGTCTATCTTGGTGCGCGTGTAGGCGTACAGGCACAGGATGCCGACCTCTTCGTTACTACTGATGAGGCTCCTATCTTCTACCGTGCACTGCTTGAGGTCTTCAAACGCTACGGCTACAGAGACAACCGAAACAAAAACCGTCTGGTCTTTTTGCTCAATGATGTAGGTATCGAACACTTTGTAGAAGCTGTCAAGAAAGAGGCAGGGAGAGATTTCGCTTCAGGCGGGATCACCATGGTACAGTCTCAATACATCGCACTGGGTGCCAACAAAGTCCTGCTAAAAAACGGTACGTTTGCCTATAAAGTGATCGTCCCTTCGGGAATCTTCAGCGGTACGGATATGATCGAAGCGGCACAGACAGCACAGACGTTCGGCAGTGGCGATATCCGTCTAAGCTATGACCAGAATTTCCACATCATCAATGTGTCTCAAGAAAAGATCGAGGCATTTGAACAAAGCACGATCATTGCCAAATATGCCCAGTACAACAATCTCTACTTCAAAGATATGATCGCCTGTGCGGGTACCCAAACCTGCAGCTTCGGGGTCATCCCCAACAAACCCGATGCGATCGAGATGGCACACTTTCTCAACAAGTCAGTCCCGATCGCCAATGCAACAGTACGTATGAACTGGTCGGCATGTCCCAAAGGGTGCGGTGTACACGGGATTGCCGATATCGGCTTTGAGGGGTGCCGTGCCAAAGATGATGAGGGCAACAAAGTAGACGGCGTACACCTCTTCATCGGCGGCAAGATCACGCGTGAAGCCAAAGAGGCGCATATTTTGCACAAAGCACTGCCGATCACAGAAGCGAAGCATCATGTCAAATACCTGCTCAAAACCTATGCGACGCATAAAAATAAAAACGAAACCTATGAAGCCTTCGACGACAGATATCTCAGCCGCAACTACTCGTTTCAGGCACTCTCGTTTTTCACCAAAATCAACTATATTCTAAACGAGAAGCTTGATCTGGGTGTCATGCTCGAACTCGACAAGGAGCCCAAAAGCGGCAGGCGTGAAGAGTATGAGATCTTTACCTTTGGTCTCAAACTCTACAAGCTTCTCACAGGTGAAAAGCGCTTTGAGGCAGTTGACGGACTCTCACCCGTACTGGTCAAACCGCGTACTATCAAACGGGATACTGTCAGCAAACTTAATCCGAAGGTACCACCAAAACTCTCGGAGATCATCTACCAAATGACCCACGAGAAAAAGAGTGAACGCTCTGCGGTCTTTTCTGAGATCCTTGTAGCGTTGAAAGAGGTGTAAATTGGCAGTAGAACCATTGAGCAAAAATACACCTTTGGAAGACTTCATCCACCACAAAACCAATACAGGGATGCAGTGCGGTAACTACAGTATCGATCTGCCGCCTCTCAAAGAGGGAGAGCAGTACCGCTTTCACTTCGATGCGACTGCCTGTGTCGGCTGCCACTGCTGTGAAGTAGCATGCAACGAACAAAATGCAAACCCCGATGAGATCAAATGGCGGCGTGTGGGAGAGATGGAAGCCGGCAGTTTCCCCGATACCCTGCAGCTCTTTAACTCCATGAGCTGTAACCACTGTATCGAACCCGAATGCCTCAAAGGATGTCCGACAGAAAGCTACATCAAGCTCGACAACGGTGTCGTCTTTCACGATGATCCAAGCTGCATCGGATGCCAATACTGCACATGGAACTGCCCCTACGAAGTGCCTGTCTTCAATCCTGACCGCGGTATCGTCACCAAATGCCACATGTGTGTCGATAAACTCGAAGCGGGTCAGACCCCTGCATGTGTACAGGCGTGTCCGAGCAATGCGATCGAGATAGAGGTCTTCAATGTCGAGCAGTGGCTGCAGGAGGATATGGCAAAAGAGGGTGTCGCCCCACACCTCCCTGATATCGAGATCACCAAACCTACCACGAGATATACCCTCCCGGAACTTAAGGATGATGAGCAGTTCCATCCTGCTGACGAGCACATCCTCAAACCGGCACATCCCGAGTGGCCGCTGGTCTTTATGACTGTCTTGACACAGGTAAGTGTCGGTGCTTTTTTGGCACTCTTTTTGGGGCAGTTGCTCTATACACTGGGATTCAACCTTCCCAAACCCAACTTCACCATGGCGTTGCTTGCAGCTGTTCCTGCGATGATCGGGCTGCCGCTCTCTGCACTGCATCTGGGTCGTCCGGGGATGGCATGGATGGCGATGAAAAACTGGCGCAGTTCATGGCTGAGCCGTGAAGCGATCGCACTGGGGGTTTTCACGGCTTTAGCTACACTTGTCGCTCTGCTTTACTATCTCGGTAGCGATGGCATAGGACTGCTGCTGCTTGAAGCGATCACATTGGCGACAGGTATCTACGGTATCTATGCCCAGTCGATGATCTACCGCATCAAGGCACGCCCAAGCTGGAATCGCAAGAGCACGACCAAGCGTTTCTTTGGATCGATGTATGTCGGCTTTCTCCTTATCGCTGTGGCACTGCTTGTCAGCCACGGCAGTCAGGGTGCCATCGTGCTGCTTGCCATTACCCTACTTGCAGGGATGGGGCAGGTGTTGGTCATCCTCGAAGAGGTGATGTTCTACCAACACCTCGACCCGGAAGATCCACTCTACTACCAGTACAACCGAACCCGTATCCTGCTTCAGGAACATTTCGGTAAAGTAAAGAAGTACAGGATCTACTCTCTGGCGATCTTCGCACTGGCGCTGCCGCTGCTTGCGATTCTCTTTGCAGCCAGCGGCTTGACGACAGCAGCGATTGTGACACTGATCATCGCCACCATCGGTGCCTTTGCCAGTGAGATCGCCGGAAGATACCTCTTCTACCGCACAGTAGTACCTCTCGGACTGGCAGGTAACTTCTTTGCGGGGAATCAGAGACACTGATGTTAGGGAGTAGGTGGTAGGGAGCAGAGAGCATTTTGATAGCGTTCAGTGTTCAGAGCCCAAGAAAACAGATCTGTTTTCTTGATTTTATACTGAATAGACACTTGAGGTTGTCACTGAGCATTGGGTGCACAGGTGCGTTGTCGCCCACATTTGCGAAGCAAGGCGACAAAAGCATCGCCCCTGCACTTGCGAAGTGACGATTTTTTGCCTACTTTTTGTAAAAAAAGTAGAAAGAAACATCTAAACAGCAGAAAGAATTTGAGGAAAACCAAATGAGTCTTATTGAAAAAGCAAAACAATTTCTCGGCTTCGACATCAAAGAGGACAAATATGCCCTCGTCGACGACCCAATCTTTGGCAAAGTTGCCAAAGCCAAGGCACCTGACAAATGGGTCAGAAGCACCTGTGGCTACTGTGGGGTGGGATGCGGGATGTATATCGGTGTCAAAGATGGTGAAGCGCTCTACTCCAAAGGCGATCCGCTCCATCCTGTCAATATGGGTACCCTCTGCCCCAAAGGACTCAGCGAACACCGCATGGTACGTGCCGACAACCGTGTCGCAACGCCGCTGCTTCGCAAAAACGGAGAACTTCAGCCCGCTTCATGGGAAGAGGTCTTTACCCATACTTCAGAGGAGTTCAAACGCATTCAAAAACAGCATGGCAAAAGTGCCGTAGCGGTCATCTCGACAGGACAGCTGCTTACCGAAGAGTTCTATGCACTCGGCAAATTTGTACAGCTCGGTCTTGAGACCAATAACTACGACGGCAATACCACACTCTGTATGGCGAGTGCCGTCATGGGATACAAGCAGACCTTCGGAAGTGATGGTCCGGTTGGGTGTTATGAGGATTTTGAAAAGGCGGATGTGATCATGCTCATCGGTGCCAACATCGCAGACAACCACCCTATCCTCAAGCTGCACATCGCCAAAAATGAACAGGTCACAGGCAAAAAACCGACCATTATCGTAGTTGACCCCAGAAAGTCCAAGACCTCCCAAATGGCAGACATCTTCGTCCCGCTCAAACCGCGATCCGATCTGGCACTCATCAACGGGCTGTGCTATATCATCATGGAACAGGGCTGGGAGGATGAAAAGTTCATCAAAGAGCGTACCAATGGATACTTGGAGTTCAAAAAACATATCATAAAAAACTACCCTCCACAGGAAGTCGCCAATATCACCGGTATCGATGTCAAAACACTCTATGAACTGGCACGTACCTATGCCACCGCCGATGCCGCGATGAGTGCCTGGACGATGGGTGTCAACCAGAGTTCTATCGGTACCGATACCGTCTCAGCCATCTGCAACCTCGCACTCATCACCGGCAATCTCGGCAAAGAGGGAGCGGCACCGATGTCCATCACCGGACAGTGCAATGCGATGGGAACGCGTGAGTTTGGCTTTACCTCCTCGATACCCGGCTACCGTAACTATGCAAGCGAAAATGACCGAAAAGAGTTTGCCGATATTATCGGTGTACCCGAGTCACTCATCCCCACCGCACGGGGCTATGCCTATCCGCAGATCATAGATGCGATCAACCGCGGTGAGATCAAGGCACTATGGGTCGTCGCGACCAACCCACTGGTAAGCTACCCTGACCAAAATGGGCTTCGAGAAGCCCTCAAAAAACTCGACCTGCTTGTGGTACAGGATGCCTTCATGTCCGATACGGCGCAAATCGCCGATATGGTCTTTGCCGCAGCGACATGGAGCGAAAAAGAAGGCTGTTATACCAACTCTGAGCGACGCTGCAACTATGCCAAGAAAGCCGTCGAGCCGCTCGGGAAGAGCAAGCCGGATTTCGAAATCGTCAAAGAATTTTCCAAATATTTTGGCGACAAGCATGATCTGCTCTTCAAGGATATTCATACACCGCGTGATGCCTTTGAGGAGATCAAGCGTGTCAGCAAAGGCAGACTCTGTGACTACAGCGGTATGAGCTATGAGCTTATCGAAGAGCTTGGCGGTATCCAGTGGCCGTGCAATGAGAATGCACCCAAAGGTACCAAACGCCTCTACCCCGAGAGTATGCCATGCCCTACCCCTGATGGCAAAGCCCAACTCTTGCCGGTTGAGTGGGTACCACTCAGCGAGATGAGCTGCAAAGAGCTTCCGATCATCCTCAATACTGGCCGTACTGTAGAGCAGTTCCATACACGTACCAAGACCGGCACGATAGGTATCCTCAATGATCTTGCACCCGAAGCTTGGGTCGAGATCAACCCCAAAGATGCTGCCAAACTCAAAGTCAAAAGCGGAGACCGCATCTCGCTTTCGGGTAGCCGTGGCCGTGTCGATGATGTGATTGTCAAAGTCACCGAGACGATCCATGACGGTCATGTATTTGTGCCGTTTCACTACAATGAACAGCTCATCAACAACATCACTATCCCCGAATTTGACCCCAAATCTTTTGAGCCAAACTACAAACAGTGTGCCGTACAGCTGCACTCCGAAGCAGTACCTGAAGGTATCGTCTATGAAGAGCTCGAAGTAGCAGGTTACCTTGAAGGTGTCAAAGTCTATGAGGAAGAAGCAGCAATAGAAACGTATGAGCCTGCCTCCACACAAAAGGCTAAGTAAATATAACTATAATACGCCAAAATAATCATAAACAAGGAAATGAATGACCCTGGACAAACTTGATAAACTACTTTTAGAGGATATACAAAATCCGGATCATCCATCCGACTTTATCCCAAGAGAGGGGTATGATGTTCTGGTTTTAAGGCTACCTGAGGTAGGAGCACACAGTGTAAATGTCGTCTCTTACGCCTTTGTTGTAGAAGGAGATGAGTGTTTCGTCTATGACCGCCAAAAAAACAGCCTTATCAAGATAGGCTCTCTTGTAGAAATGAATGCATTTCTCGATGAAAAGACAGAAGCCCTGATCAAAGCGATCAAAACATACCACTACGAGATAGAGCTTTTGGAAGAGTCACTCTATGAGGGTCATCTTTCCAGTGACTTCATGCAGCGGTGGCTCACGTACAAAAAAGAGGTCTCGCTGATCCAGCGTCTGATGTTTCATGCGGCACTCTCCTTTGAGCTCTTTGTCACCCATCACAAGAAACACAGCTCCTCTACTTTTGAGGAGCTCGCCTATGCCGATCTCTATGAGCATATGGTACGTATCCGGGATCTTGCCCAAGCAGCGATGGACAAGCTCGACAACCTCTATGACTTCTATCGTGCAAAAGTCGATGAGAAGATGAACCGCAATGTCTACTATCTGACACTGCTTTCAGGTATCTTTCTGCCATTGACACTGCTGACAGGTTTTTTTGGTATGAACACCGGCGGTTTGCCATGGGCAGATGACCCTAACGGTACATGGAAAGTGGTAGGCATCTCTCTGGTACTCGAAGTACTCTTCTTTATGCCGTTCATTCTCCAAAATATGAAAAAGATCCGACGTTTCAAACGTTAACCCCGATCAGTCAAGCAGTGCTTGCAAATCACTCAGATCGAAAAGCAACAGCGATTCATCCTGCATGGCATGCAGCTCTTTGGAAAAACCGCTTTTGGAAAAGAGTGCATAGGTATCTACACGGATACCCGACTGCAGGGCTTTCGCTTTGAGCTTGGTCAATTCACTTTTGCATACCTTTCTCTCTTTGTACTTGCACTCTCCGAGTATGACCTGTTTATCCTCGCTCACCGCAAGGATATCAAACTCCGTATGCTGATCCCAATAGCTTCCGTGCGCAATAAGCGGTGAACGCTGCTTATAATAGTGCACAAGCAGTGCATCACAGAGTTGTTCGTAGACAAGGGTACGCAATCGCTCATAATGCTTACCGAAATTCTCCAAAAATCGCTCACTCTTTTTCTGCAGCAGCTCTGTACGATGGGGTGAAACAAAACCGAACCAGAAGCGCATAAACGGATCTACAAAACGCAACTTGTCCTGGATACGGTAACTGCGCAGCTCCTTCTTGAGCTTCTGTTTTGGATGGACTTTCAATGGTGCTTCGCGACTCGCTTCTATCCGGAGTACCCCCATATCTATAAGCTCGCCGACGATCTTCTCGCCGGCAGATTCACTGAGGTTCGCCCGCTTGAGCACACTATAGAACTTGCCGTCTCCACGGGCTGCTGCCATGAGAATATTACGGTAGGGAGCTTCGAGTAGATAGGAGGGGGAGATCAGTGATTGATAGGTGGTAAAGTGATCAACGAAATGTGACTTAACCATATCAAAAATCGTTTCGAAATAGTCAAGCTCCAAACGCTCTTCTATCCCGCCAAGGATAGAAAAATACTCTACAGAGTGCTCAAGTGAGAGATGGGGATTGTGTCTACAGAAATCTCTAAATGCCCTTTTAATTGTTACACCTTCTTCATCTATTTAATTGAACCCACTAAATAATCATACATGGAGGTTTCACACGATGGCGACAAAGGAGCACCCAACCCGAAGGGCGGCTCTGCCGTTTGCGACTGCCAGAGCTATCGTATGAAACCGGGTATTTTCAGAGCTATCAATTATAATACAGCAAGTTTAACATAGATTTGATATAATATCTATAGTCAAAAATGGTTATTTTTTAATCAAATCACACAAAGCAAAAAGCATCACATGGGACAGTTTTTCACCAACTCCGAAGCAGTACGTCAAATTGTCAAAGGGTTCAACCTTACCAAGACACTTTTTGTATCCTCCATTCTCGTAGGTGAGAAGCATACGGGGAAGAAGAGACTGATCTCCTCTCTTTTCCCCGAAGCGCCATGGGTAGACGGCAGAGATATGTCTGCCCTGCAAGAGGCTTTGAGAGTGCATAATGAGCTGGTGATCACACATTTTGAACAGATTAGCAACCATGATACTTTGGATTTTCAGAATAAACGCATTATCGCTATTGCAGACTATATCGATAACGTACGCAATGTCGATGACCTTTTTGCCTTTATATACATGATGCCGCCACTGAGAGAACGTCCTGAAGATGTAGAGTATCTGACAAAGCGTTTTGCCGCAGAGGCAAAAGAGATCCTGATGATCGATAATGATCTCACCCTTGATCACAGCAGGCTCGACCTGAGCCAAAACAGCAAAACACTCAAGAAATCGATCTTCCATCAGGTGATGCACCAAAATGCAGATGCTGCAACGATCGAAGAGACACTTTACCACTACTTCCTCAAATCACTTCAGGGAAACAACGGCTACAAAGAGCATATCCATCTCTTTGAGAAGCCGCTCATTGAAGCAGGACTCAAAAAATTCGGCTCACAGCTACAACTCTCCCAGGTACTGGGTATCAACAGAAATACGCTCAGAAAGAAGATCCATGAACACACTATCGATTGACTTCAAGCCATTTATAGAGTGTGACAACAGTCCCTTTATCCTCTTTACCGCACAAGGCAAGATAGCCTACCTCAACAATGCTGCCGAAATCCTCATGGGATATGCAGACCCCAAAGCACTCTATGATATTGCCCTTGCTTATGCACCCAAAGATTACGGATACAAGACAACGACGCTCTCCCTACAATATGATGCGCTGCATTTCTATGCGATTACGGTAGGCTACCAGGATGAGGAGCATATCTGTATACGGCTCTATCATCAGCCGCGCCTGAACAAACCCAAAACGCTAAGTTCTGACAAATATGTCACCACCGATATCAATACCCTGCTTGAGGCAAATATTACTCTTTTTCAGATGATCA
>WFYB01000048.1 GCA_015490315.1 Sulfurovum sp.
TACCTCATCCATAGCGATACCGTTGCGGTGCATACCCGTATCGACCTTGAGCTCCACACGTGCACCCGGCTTGGCTCTTGCTATATCTTCAAGTGAGTTGAGGGTAAAGACACACTGCTTGTGGGGTACTGCCCTGTCGCCCAGGACAAGAATATCGTCAAACTTCTCTCTGATAAGATCGGCTTCCTTCAGATTGCGCACCACTGCATGGGTCAGACCAAACTCTGAAGCGAGCGCAGCCATCGTCTCCAGTCCATGCCCATAAGCATTGTCTTTGAGGACGATAGCAATCTTCTCTTTTGAGCCGGTTTTCAGTGCGATTTGGTTAAGATTGTGGTAGAAATTGTCTTTGTTGAGTCTGATAAATGCCATAAGAGATTATACCCAAAGCAACCAAGAAAAAAGAGCCCGGTAAATAAAAACATTCACAATAAAAAAGCGAAAAAGGAAAAGTGCATGCAGTGGTTTGAGATTTTAGAGATGACTGGTATGGCAGCAACCCTATGGATCGTCTTTCTCATCGTAAAAGAGCTGAGACAGATCATCAAAGAGAGCAATAAAGGACGTGTCAGTGACAAATGTGACCTCGACTAAACGTATGCCTGCCGAGTGGGAGAAGCAGCGCTGTGTGCTGATGAGCTTCCCCCACAAAGAGACTGACTGGTACGATCCCGACAATCCAAACTCTCTCAATGAAGCACTCTCGCCTTTTATCAGGATCGCACAGGCGATCGCATACGCAGAAGCGGTTTACATCATCTGCCAGGAGAAAGAAAAGATCGCTTCGATGTTCTGCACGACACGGAACATGACCTTCATAGAGATCCCTACCAACGATACGTGGATCAGAGACTACGGCTATATCAGTTGCATCCAAGAGGATCAGACCACACTGCTTGACTTCACCTTTGACGGCTGGGGCGGCAAATTTGAAGCTGCGCTTGACAATGGTGTCAACCGAATACTATACCACAAAGGCTACATGGGTACCACACCGCTGGAGCAGATCGATTTTGTGCTCGAGGGCGGCTCGATCGAGAGTGACGGCGAAGGTACCATACTGACAACTTCCAGCTGCCTCTGCAACCCCAACCGAAACGGCGGCTTGTCAAAAGAGGAGGTAGAAGAGAGACTCAGGAGCTATCTCGGTGTCAAACGTATCTTATGGCTTGATCACGGCTATCTGGCAGGTGATGATACCGACAGCCATATCGACACACTCGCACGTTTTGTCAACAAAGATACGATCGTCTATGTCAAGTGTGACGACAGCAGTGATGAGCACTATGAGGCACTAAGAGCGATGGAGGAGCAGCTTCAGACTTTCAGACAGGCAAACGGCGAACCCTACAGACTTCTCCCACTGCCGATGTGTGAAGCCAAATTTGACAAAGAAGGAAGGAGACTTCCCGCTACCTATGCCAACTTCCTCATCACCAACGATGCCCTGATCTACCCGACATACAGTGACAAAAATGACCAAAAAGTGGGAGAGCTGTTCAAAAACCTCTTCCCCGACAAAGAGATCATCCCTGTCAACTGTGAAAAACTGATCGAAGAGGGAGGCAGCCTACACTGCTCGACGATGCAGGTAGCCTACTGACGCTCCATGTGATAGCCTTATAGGCTATTGATGGCTTGCGAAATCCTGTGTCCAGTAGTAGTCATACTTCGACCCCTCACTACCGACACGTGCCATACCGAAGACCTCGAACTCAGGATTCATAATATTTTTGCAGTGCCCCGCTGACTGCAGCCAGTGCTGTATCACCTCATCCACACTGCGTGCTCCTGATTCGATATTTTCTGCAATATGCCGCCATTTGGTATAGCCGTTGTTCTCTATCCGCTCTTTGAAACTGCTGCCGTGTCCCAAATGCTGTACTTTGGCTGTCCAGTCACTCTTCCCATGTGACCCCATATGTCCAAACGCTCTGCTCCGCCACATATCTCTGCTATGTTCATACGACGAGCGGTAGAGGGCATCGCTCCATTTCAACGGTGCAGCTGCCCTAAAATAACCGGCTTCTCCACATAGCTGCCCCTCTGCCCGTATCCGATTGACTGCATCCACATAACGCTTGATCTGCTGTGATCCGAGAGCAGGTGCAGGATAAGGGTGTGGATGAATAGTGCTGGCTTTATAGCGGTATGTTGTACAGGCACTCATAATAGTTATGCATCCAATCAACAATATACGATTCACAAGCATCTTCCTTTCTGCGTACAAAAACATATCATAGCAAAAAAATCAAAAAGCTATAAAAAGAGAGATTTTGCTACACTACCTTTATGAAAACAGCACTGATACAACAATATTACCGAGGCTCAAAAAAGACAATGATCGAAGCAACTGTTTCGATGATCGAAGAGGCTGCCTCTGAGAAAGCCGAGCTTGTCGTCCTGCAGGAGCTGCACCAGAGTGAATACTTCTGCCAGAGTGAAGATACCTCCTTCTTCGACTATGCGGAGTCCTTTGAAGAAGATCTGATATTTTGGGGAGATGTCGCCAAGGCAAACGGGGTAGTCCTCGTCACCTCCCTCTTTGAAAAACGTGCCCCCGGTCTCTATCACAACACAGCTGTCGTTTTTGAAAAGGACGGCAGCATTGCCGGCAGATATCGCAAGATGCATATCCCTGATGATCCGGGCTTTTATGAGAAGTTCTATTTTACACCCGGAGACCTCGGCTTTGAGCCGATTGATACCAGTGTGGGGAGACTTGGTGTGCTAATCTGCTGGGATCAGTGGTATCCCGAAGCGGCACGTATCATGGCGCTCAAAGGTGCCGAACTCCTCATCTACCCTACCGCGATCGGCTGGTTCGATGCAGACAGCGATGAGGAAAAGAGTCGACAAGTGGAGAGCTGGATCACTATACAGCGAGCACATGCCGTAGCCAACAGTCTGCCAGTGCTCTCCTGTAACCGTGTCGGCTTCGAAGCGGACAAAAGCGGTGTGATGGATGGGATCCGGTTTTGGGGACACTCCTTTGTCTGTGGTGCACAAGGGGAGATACTCGCCCAAGCAGAAAGTGAAAATGAGGCTATCCTCTATGCCGACATCGACCACAACCGTACCAAAGAGGTACGCAATATATGGCCGTTGCTGCGTGACAGGCGTATCGATGCCTACAACTGTCTGCTCAAGCGCTACTGTGA
>WFYB01000049.1 GCA_015490315.1 Sulfurovum sp.
CACTTCTGGAGCATGTGACCAAACATTATACGGACAAAGATATGCAGACGGTGCAGAAGTGGTATGATTCACTCAAGACAGAGCATCTGATCCTCAAAAAACCGCTGATGGTGCATACCGCTTACTTTACCGCCTATGTGGATGAGAACGGTAAACTGCAGCTTTTTGATGATGTTTACGGTTTTGACAAATCCCAAAAGCTCAAAGGCAGATCTTAATATAAAGGAACACAACACCCATGGCATCCAAAGAGATCATCTACAATGACCAACCTTTTACGCTCTCTTATGAGATGCTCCATCCCGGCAAAGAGAGGGCGATCCTCATCCTGCATGGCTGGGGGAGCAACAAGGAGATCATGAAGCAGGCATTTGGCAATCTGCTCGATGGCTATACCCATATCTATCTTGACCTGCCGGGGTTTGGCAAGAGCAGCAACGAGATGATCCTCACAACCAAGGATTATGCTCAGATCGTCAGACGCTTTTTGGAGGTACTTGGGATCTCACCCCAGATAGCGATGGGGCACTCCTTTGGCGGCAAGGTAGCAACGCTGCTGGATACGCCGTGTCTGGTGCTTCTCTCAAGTGCAGGTGTGGTGACTGAAAAGCCATGGTCAGTCAAACTCAAGATCGCCACGGTCAAAGCGCTCAAGCCGCTGGGCATGAGCTTTATCCGTGATCTCTTCAAGAGCAAGGATGTCGAAGGAATGAGCCATGAGATGTACGAGACCTTCAAAAATGTGGTAGATGAGGATTTCGAAGCGGAGTTTGCAAAGAGCCGGAGCAAAGCGCTCCTCTTTTGGGGCAAAGAGGATACAGCAACACCGCTCTATACCGGCGAGAAGATCGCAGGATTGATCGCCAAATCCCACTTCTATCCGCTTGAGGGAGACCACTTCTTCTTCCTCAGACATGCCCCCTTTATCGCCAAAGAGATAGAAACACACTGCAAAGGAGCAGCCTAATGTTACAAACACTCAACCTCGTTGCCTATGCGCTCTTTGTGCTGGCAATGGGCTACTACTTCATCACCAATCTTCAGTGGTACAGCTACCGTCTTAGTCGTGCGATCTTTCATCATACCAAGACATGGTGGCATTTTGTCTATTTTCTGATCCCCTATGCACTCTATGAGGTGGTCAACAATACCACGCCTTACGGCTTTGTTGTCGTGATTCTCTATCTTGGGATGCTCTATCACTGGTACAGGGGGCTGGATAAACCGCTGGTCTTTACCGGACGTGTCAAGCGCTTTTTCGCTGCGCTGGTGCTTATCGCACTCTTTATGGCAGTGGTCTTTCAAAGTTATGTGGTGCTAATTCCGCTTTTTGGTGCCTACTTTGTCTCAATGTTCATCGAAAAGATTCTCTTTGAGGGGTTCAAGCGCAAAGCGCAGCAGAAGATCGAAGCTGCCAAGGAGCTCAAAGTCATCGGTGTGACGGCAAGCTACGGTAAGACAAGTATCAAAAATATCATCGCACATCTTCTTGGAGCCAAATACAAGACCTATGCCACCCCAAGATCGGTCAATACGCTCGGTGGGGTGATGAAAGACATCAATGATGATCTGCCCGAAGATACAGAGGTCTATGTCGTAGAGATGGGCGCAAGAGGCGAGGGGGATATCGCCCAGATCGCTGAGTTTGTCAATCCGCATATCGCAGTAGTAGGCAAGATCGGTCCGGCACACATCGAATACTTCAAAACATTGGAGAATATCCGCAATACCAAGATGGAGATCCTCAAGTCGGAGCGTTTGGGGAAGGCATATATCCATGAGAGTGCCATGGTGCAGCCTGACAGCGAGGGTAAAGTCGAGACCTACGGCAAAGGAGAGCAGCTCGATCTGCGCAGTGCACTGCCTGCACCGACACACAAGATTAGCGAAATCGAAGCGACACTTGAGAAGACCTGCTTTACACTTGACGGTGTTGGCTACTGTGCCAACCTTCTGGGCGCTTTCAATGCCGAAAATCTCGCAGCGGCAATACTGGTTGCCAAAAAGATGGGACTGGATGATACAGCGATCCAGGCACAGCTTGCCACACTTGAGCCAACCCCACACCGTCTTCAGCGTATCGATGCCGGCGGCAAAGTGATCCTCGATGACAGCTTCAACGGTAATATCGACGGGATGATGGCATCGTTTGATCTCGCTTCGACCTATGAGGGCAGAAAGGTGATCATTACTCCCGGACTGGTCGAAGTGGACGATGCCTTAAACGCACAGGTCGCCAAGCGTGCCAATGAAGTTTTTGATCTTGTGATTGTTAGCGGCGATCTCAATTATGAGATATTCAAACAGTATGTTGATCCGGACAAACTGGTGAAGCTGGCAAACAAAGGTGAGATGGAGCAGATGCTTGCGGAGCAAACTCGATCTGGTGATCTGATATTGTTTGCAAACGATGCACCGAGCTTTGTATAATATGCGTGTTCTTTTATTTCTACTGCTGACACTACTAATTATAGATGCAAAAGAGATAAACTTATCGCCCAAACAGGCTGAGTACATCGCCCAAAAAGTATGGCAAAACGAAGGTGCAGGCAAAGACAAATACCTTATATGGTGGAATGACGGAGAGGATTTCGCCTCTCTTGGGATAGGACATTTCATCTGGTTTCCCAAAGGACATACCGAGCGCTTCCGTGAAGTTTTTCCAATGGTGGTAGCGTATATGCAAAAGCGTGGTGTTAAGATGCCTGTATGGCTGACTCCGCAAAGTGATTTCCCGTGGCAGAGCAAAAAAGAATTTTTTAAGGCAAAAAGAGATTATACTAAA
Source organism: Sulfurovum sp. (assembly GCA_015490315.1). Lineage (GTDB taxonomy): Bacteria > Campylobacterota > Campylobacteria > Campylobacterales > Sulfurovaceae > Sulfurovum. The sequence continues at coordinate 2,786 of WFYB01000049.1, forward strand.
AAATATGAAGAACTTTTTCTATTTTTAAAATCAACAATGCAATATCAAGCAGAGTTTATGGCAGAACGTCTAAAAAACGCACTGCCTCAAATGATAGAGAGTATAGAGGGTGAAACAAAAAAAAAGATTATCGAAAGACGTTTTTATGAAGTGATGTACAATAAAAATGGTTCAATAAATGAAAGAGGACTTTACGCACTACTTGATTATACGAACTTCAAAGGAGAAGGAACACTCAAAAGTGAACGTTACAAAGGTCAAGGGTGGGGACTCTTGCAAGTCTTGTGGAATATGGATGACAAAGAGCTTAATCGACAAAAAGCATTTGCAGAGGCTGCATGCCGTATGTTGAATCGTCGCATCAAGAACTCACCACCGGCACGTGGAGAGGAGCGTTGGAGGAAAGGGTGGTTTAAGCGGTTGGATACCTATTGGAAGTGAGTATGAAAATTTGAGCTAAATCCATTACACAACAAAACGTTTCTCTTTAAACGTATGCAGCCCTTTTTGTACTTTTTTGAGCAGTTTTTTAGCGCGTTTTTTGCGTTGTTTGATCAGCTTTTTGTTCGATATCTTTATCTCTTTGTGTTGGGAAGCATAGTTTTTTAGCAGAGCGATCTGTGTGATGGTATCGTTGTAGTCTCCAAGCAGTGTCTGGAGTCTTTTGCCCTCCTGGATATAGCGTTCTACCCGTTTTTTCCCCAGCAGTTCTTCAAACTCCTCAAGCAGATAGCGCAGTTTTTTGAAGCCTATGCGTATCTTGTGGATCTGTTTTGGATCGAAGTGTTTCTCCTCTTTGTCAATGTGCTTGCATATCTTGCGGTGCAGAGCAGTGAGTACTGCGGATGCTTCTGTTTTGATCGCTTGGGTATGTGTCTCGGCTCTCATGAGTGTTCCGTTTCTAAGTGCAGCGAGATAGTCGTTGAAAAAATCTCTAAAGTGCTGCGACTGCAGCATGGCACGGATCTTTTCTCTCTCGGCTTCGCGCTCCTGATCGATCGGGAGTGCAGCGGCACTCTTTCTCTTCTGGTCGGGCAGTTGGGCGGCGATGACATCCAGATCTCTGGCATGGTTGGTTTGGGTAGCAACATCGCAGAGGGTTTGGTAGATATCGTTGTATGATGCAGGCTCAAAGCAGGCGGAGAAGCTTTTGAGAAATGCACGGGAGCTCCGGAGGTTGACACGGAACTGATGGAGGTCTTCAGGCTCGTCGCGTTGCTGGATCAGGGCTTCGTAGTGCAGAATGGAGAGGGCAAATTTGTAGAGGATCACCCTGAGTGTATCGGCAGTGCTGAGGTTGCCCACGAGGAAATGCTCCAGTGCTTCGATATCCATCTCATACATGGTAGGCAAAATCTGTGCGCTGAAGTGCTCCGACGGGATACCTTGCAGAGCGAGATTTTTGTTTTTGTAGCGTTCATCAAGGGTGAGATCTTCCAAGAGATAAGATCGGAGCGGATCGGGCAGTTGGAAGTTCTGAAACGATGTTTGGTCTGGGAACTCCACCTCAATCGTATGCAGCCCGGCAAGTTCTCCATGATAGAGATCGATATCATAATGCAGACCTTTTTCAACAAAAGTGTAGCGATCTTTTCGGATGATCTTGCCGATATGTTTTTTCTTCATTTTTTTGTATCGTTTTTTGCTGATCTCGATCTCCCGCTCTTCCCGTATGCCGCCGCTGCCCTTTTTGACTGTCTTGTAGTATTTGGATCCGAGTTTTCGGTAGCGGACACTCTTCTCGTTGTTGATAACGGTGTAGAACTGTACCACCCTGTGGGGTGTAAGACGGTGTTTTGCGAGGAATACTCTAATAGTCGGTTTGGCAAGGTATTTTCGTTCTATCTCATACATGGTGATACTCCGTAATGTTGATTATAGCACAAGCCGTCCCTCATCACAAAAAAGATAAAATTGAACGGATTATTTATGACAGATTATTTATAATAAATAGAAAAGGGGTAGAGGCTTACCATGCATACAGAGCTCTCCTATTGGCTGGATCGGATATCGAAATACGCCGGACTTATTGCAGCGGTGCTGGTAGTGGCACTCTCTTTGCTTGTCGCCTATGATGCAGTGATGCGCTATCTTTTTAGCGCAGGCTCAACTGCGCTTCAGGAGCTCGAGTGGCATCTCTATGATGCGGTTTTTCTACTGGGGCTGAGCTATGCGCTCAAGCATGACAAGCATGTGCGTGTCGATATCTTCTTCGAGCGTTATTCTCCAGATACCAGAGCGCTGATACAGATCCTCTCGATGCTCTTTTTGGTTATTCCTTTTTCACTGCTGATGATCGTATATAGTTACGATATGGCGCTGCAGAGCTACCTTCAGCATGAGGTTTCCGCTGATTCGGGCGGTCTGGGAGCACGCTGGATCATTAAGTCTGTACTGATACTCGGTTTTGTACTGCTGCTGATACAGGCACTCAGTGAAGTGCTCAAAGCCTATCACCGTCTGCACAAGAAGAGCCTTCTCTACAAAGCACTCGGTGTCGCAGCGCTTTTGGGAGCACTGATCTATGCTGCATGGTACTGGCGTATGGCATTTTGGATTGATCCGGTCTATCTGATGCTGCTTTTGGCGCTTGTTGGGCTGATGGCAGGGTTTCAGGTGGCATTCGTCTTTGGCGGGGTGGCGCTCTTTTTTGCGCTGATCTCTGATGAGGTGGGACTGGATGTCTTAGAAATGCTGCCGTACCGTACCTACGGCATCATGGGCAATGTCACACTGATGGCGGTACCGCTCTTTATCTTTATGGGATTGATCCTTGAGAAGTCGCGTATGGCGGAGGGATTGTTGGAGAGCATGGGCAGACTCTTTGGTTCGGTACGCGGCGGCTTGGCAGTCTCTGTGGTGCTGGTGGGTGCGATACTCGCAGCAAGTACAGGAATCGTAGGGGCATCGGTGGTGATGATGAGTCTCATTGCACTGCCGTTGATGCTCAAGCACGGCTATGCACCTACGCTTGCGAGCGGTTCTATCGCCGCGAGCGGTACGCTCGGGCAGCTCATACCGCCTTCAATCGTCCTGATCGTACTTGGTGATCAGATGCATTTGAGCGTGGGTGACCTCTTTAGGGCTGCTGTGGTACCGGGCTTGCTTTTGATCTTGCTCTATATTCTCTACATTCTTGCTGTGTCATTCCTCCGCGAAGATATCGCTCCTGCGATCACCTCCCAAGAGCCATACGCCAAGGTACTCAAAGCCGCACTCAAAGCGATCATCCCGCCGCTGCTGCTGATCGGTGCCGTGCTTGGTTCGATCTTTGCCGGGATCGCATCACCTACAGAGTCCGCAGCGATCGGTGTACTCGGAGCTATGGCATTGGCAGCCTTCAACGGCGCATTTGATTTTGCGCTGATCCGTTATGCGGCAGTGGAGACTGTCAAGCTCACTGCTATGATCTTCATGATCCTTATCGGTGCGACTGCGTTTTCACTGGTCTTCAATGAACTTGGCGGCGGAGAGATGGCTCTGCACTTTTTCACGGGAGAGGTAGGGGACAAATGGCTCTTTATCTTCATGGCAATGGCTGTGATCTTCCTGCTGGGTTTTTTTATCGACTTTATCGAGATCGCCTTTGTGGTCGTGCCTATTTTGGTGCCTATCGTTGCGAGTTTTCACATCGACCCTATATGGTTTGCCATACTTATCGCTATGAACCTGCAGGCAAGCTTCCTCACACCGCCGTTTGGTTTTGCACTCTTCTACCTCAAAGGCGCAGCCGGTGACAAGGTCACTACAGCAGATATCTACAAAGGGGTCATCCCCTTTATTGTGCTGCAGCTCTTGGCACTCTTGATCATTGTACGCTTTCCTGATCTGATCTATCTCTTTGGGAAGTAGCGCATGAAAGAGAAGCAAGGGATAGACAGAAATATTGTAGCACTGGGCTTGGTTAGCTTTTTTACAGATATGGCAAGCAGTATGGTGACCTCCATTTTGCCGATCTTTATCGTCTATACGCTGCATGAGGGTGTCGACAAGCTTGGTGTGATCGTTGCAGTTGCCACATTTGTCTCTTATGCCTTTAGAGTAGTGTTTGGGTACCTTAGCGACCGTTATCATATGGTCAAGCCTTTTGTCGTCAGCGGCTATCTTATCTCTGCGGTTACAAAGCCGCTTTTGTATTACAGCCATGCGTGGCAGAGTGTGGCACTGCTTCGCGGTTTGGAGAGGATGGGAAAAGCCGTGCGTTCCGCTACAAAAGATATGCTGATCTCCGCTTATAGCCATGGAGAGAGCGGCAGGACATTCGGTTTTCACAAGACGCTTGATATCGCCGGAGAGCTTATAGGCAGCCTATTGGTGTTTGTTTTGCTTTATACGCTTGGAGAGAGCGAAGCACTTTTTAGAGATATCTTTGCGATGACATTGATACCGGGATTATGTGCTGTTGTAATCGTGATCTTTTATGTCTCAGATGCTCCCTATAGGAAAAAAGAGGCACATTTTGATATGCATAGAGATTATGCATTGCTACCGCTTCTGTTTCTCTATTTTGCATTTATCTTTTTTATGTTCAATGACTCATTTTTTCTGATTAAGGCGAAAGAAGCAGGTATAAGTACGGCGTATATCCCTCTGCTGGTCGTTTTGCTCAATCTTACACAGACACTTGTCAGTTATGCCGTGGGGATCAAGGTTGATGAGATTGGTGCTGTGAAGATAGTGACACTCTCTTTCTTTTTTGGGATTTTGGCGATGTGTGCTTTATATATGGACTGGATTATTCCGGGTTTTATCGCTTTGGGGCTCTTTTTAGTTGGCAGTTTGAATGCCCTTAGAGCTTATATCTCCGATCATGCCTACAACAAAGGTACAGTATATGGTATTTTGTATGGCGGTGTAGCACTTTTTGGTGCATTGGGTGCTGTGGTCACGGGTTTTATCTGGAAACATTTTGGCAGTACATCAGCAATCACCTTTTCTCTTCTCGGGATGATGACAGTGGTGGTACTCTATGCAGTGCTGTACAGGCTTGGCAAGATATCAATCGGCAAACCATCATAAACTGATCGGAAAGTAATCGAGGTTTTGCTACAATAGAGCTATGGAAAAAACACTAATATTTGAACTCAAGCCTGATACTGTTGAAAATCTGCTTGCCTTTAGAGAACTGCTTGGCAAAGATGTCAATACCATGCTCGAAGAGGCACTGCAGCGCTATTTTGAAGAGGAGCAGCAGAAGCTCATCGAGAAGGGCATCGAAGAGGATGCCTCCATGACCAATCTTGACTATGACGAGTTCTGGGACGG
>WFYB01000050.1 GCA_015490315.1 Sulfurovum sp.
GGTATCGAAGCAGGTGAAGCCTATGTGAGTGAGGGTGTCTATTTTGTTAAATCCCTCCTACTCAAATCTTCACTCGGCGAGCATGGTCATTAGGAGTAGCAGATGAAACGATTTTTTGAACTGCTCATAGAGTATAAATTTTTGATTTTGGCACTTTTTATCGCGATTGCGGGCTTCGGGTACCGTGCCTATCAGGAGATCCCTGTCGATGCGTTTCCCGATATCACACCCAAACAGGTGGTCATCTATACAGAAAGTCCCGGCAACTCTGCTGAGGATATCGAGAAGCTGATCACCTACCCTGTAGAGTCTGCCATGGCAGGGTTGCCGGGTGTAAAGATGATCCTCTCCAACTCGATCTTCGGTCTGAGCTATGTCTCGATCTTTTTTGAAGACAGCTACGATACCTATTTTTTGCGTCAGCTTGTCACAGAGAGGCTGAACAGTATCGAGATCCCCAAAGGATGGGGCAAACCGACGATGGGACCCAACACCACAGGTCTGGGACAGGTCTTTTGGTACCAGGTCAAAGATACAACCGGACAATACACTACCACACAGCTCAGAGAGCTGCAGGAGTATGTCGTAGCACCCCTACTAAAATCGGTAGACGGTGTCGAAGAGGTGATAGGATGGGGAGGTTTCGAGAAACAATACAATGTGCTGATCGACCCCAAACGGCTTCAGGCGACAGATACCACCTACGATGAGGTAGTCGATGCCCTCCAGAAGTCCAATATCTCCGCAGGCGGACAGTATCTGGAGTTTAACAAAGAGCAGTATCTTATCCGTGGGGCAGGCTTTTATAACACACTGGATGATATACGCAATACCGTAGTGCGCAGCAAAGATGCCCTTGCCGTCACTATCGCCGATATCGCAGAGGTCAAAGAGGGAAAAGCGCCGCGTTTCGATGCTGTAACGATCGATGGCAAAGAGGCGATGTTTGGGATGGTGCTGCAGCGCAGCGGCACCAATGCCGCCAAGGTGGTCGCCTCCATCAAAGAGAAGCTGCCCCTTGTTGACGCAGCCCTTCCCAAAGGGGTAAAGATCAAAACGATCTATGACCGTACCGAGATCACCCACAAAGCGGTCAATACGATGACATCCGCCCTGCTGACAGGATCGATACTGGTCGCGATTGTCCTCTTTTTGTTCCTCTTTGAGCTGCGTTCGGCATTTATCGTCATCCTCTCTTTGCCGCTCTCTTTGCTGATCGCCTTTTTGCTGATGCGCTATTACGGTATCTCGGCAAACTTGATGAGTCTTAGCGGACTAGCCATTGCTATCGGTATGATCGTTGACGGCACCATCGTTGTGGTAGAAAACAGCTTCAGACTGCTACATGACCATCCTGAGCTCTCCCGTGCAGAGGTAATCGCCCAGGCAACTTCTGAAGTCGCCAAACCGGTTATCTTCGCCCTGCTGATCATCGCAGTAGTCTTTATTCCACTACTGAGTCTGGCAGGTTTGGCAGGCAAGCTCTATACACCTATGGCACTCGATATTGTCTTTGTGATGCTCGGATCGCTTGCAGTCGCACTGGGGCTTGTACCGGTACTCTCCTATATGCTGCTGCGGCCGGGCAAACACGCCAATTCACCGCTGATGGGGATGATCAAAGCGGTCTATACACCACTGCTTACCTTTGCGCTCAAACATGCCAAAAAGATCGTGATCATCACCTTTGTGATCTTCGCTCTGCTTGCTGCAGCACTCACCAAACAGGGGAGAGAGTTTATGCCTGAGCTCAATGAGGAGTCGATCATGTACCGCGTTATCGCTATACCCGGTACCGCACTCTCACAGAGTGCCGATACCAGTGAAGCGATCGAACACTACATCCTCAAACATTATCATAAACAAGTAGAGAGTGTACTCTCCATGATAGGCAGGAGTGAAAAAGGTGAGACAGCACAGGGCAACTATATGGAGGTACTGCTCACACTCAAAAAAGATGTCAGCGATATCGAAGCACTTGCCCACAAAATGACGCAAGATCTGCAAGAGCACTTCACCTATGTGCAGTTCATTCCCACCCAGCCTATTGCAATGCGTATCGAAGAGCTTCTTGAAGGGGTCAAAGCGGAACTTGCCGTCAAGATCTACGGAGAGGATCAGAAGGTAATGGCGAAGATCGCCTCAAATATTCAGCGTGCGGTATCGGGCATTAAAGGGCTTGAGAGACCAGAAGTTGAGTCTCAGCTGGGACAGGCGCAGATCGTTATACGTCCAAACTATCTGGCACTTTCACGTTACGGCATCAGTGTCGATGAGGTGATGCGTCTGATCCGTCACGGTATCGGTGAGGAGGCTGTCACAGAGAAGATAGAGGGGGTCAGACGCTTTGGGATCGTCCCCAAGATCAAAGATGCCAAAAAGGATATCGAATCGATCAGATCAATGCTGCTGCGCAGCAAAAGCGGCAAGGTAGTCCGGCTCGATCAGGTGAGTGATATTGAGGTGATTCAAGGACCTGCCTTTATCAAGCGTGAGGATCTGAGTCGCTATATGGTGATCTCAATGGAGGTAGAGGGGCGCGATATCGCCTCCTTTGTCGCCGAAGCCGATGCCAGGATCAAAAAAGAGGTCAAGATCCCTAACGGCTACTACATCAAGTGGGCGGGAGACTTCAAAAATATGCAAGAAGCCACAGCGACACTGGCACTGATCATCCCTGTGACACTGCTGCTGATTTTACTGCTGCTCTACACAGCATTCAACAGTTTCAAAAAAGCCTTTTTGATCCTGCTGGGTGTACCGCTTGGGCTCATAGGCGGTATCGCCGCACTGCTGATCGCCGATATCTATCTGAGTGTCTCGGCGATCGTAGGGTTTATCGCCATCTTTGCGATTGCGATCCTCAATGGCATCGTACTTGTAAGCTTCATCGATGAGCTTCGCAAGAAGTTTCCCCATGTCAAAACAGTTGACCTGGTCAAGGATGCTACCTTGCTGCGGCTTCGCCCTGTACTGATGACGGCATTTACCACACTTTTTGGTATCTTGCCGCTGCTTTACGCCACAGGGGTAGGCAGCGAGATACAATACCCGCTCTCAGTGGTCGTCACAGGAGGCATCATCTCCTCTACAATCCTGACACTGCTCGTACTGCCGGGACTTTATGTGTGGCTTTTCAGTAGAGAGGAAACTGTGTGATGCAGAACAAATCAATCTGCACACTTTGTGCACAAAAGTGCATTAGACTTACAAAAAAATAATGGAGAAACAGATATGAACAGAAGAGATTTTATTACATTTAGCGGTGTAGCTGCTATAGCACTGCTTGGCGGATGCGGCGGCTCTGCAGAAAAGAGTTCAAATACAGGAAATAGTGGCAATAGTGGTAACACATCCGGCGGCAATATTCCAACGGCAGGTAGCGGTAAGCCCTTGCCCATTCCGGTTTTGCATACCGGAGAGCTTAGGGGAGGTGTCAAACATTTTGACCTGACAATCCAAGAGGCGAGTCACGAGTTCTTTAGCGGCATACAGACTGCCACATGGGGGATCGACGCCACCTATCTCGGACCTACACTTCTGATGCGTAGAGGAGAAGATGTCTCTGTCAACTACACCAATAGACTGCCCGAAGCGACCACCATGCACGGTCACGGGATGCATGTACCGGGCGAGATGGACGGCACTGCTCATCAACCTATCGCTGTCAATACAACATGGTCAGCCCAATACCATGTCGATCAAACAGCATGTACCAACTGGTATCACCCCCACTATATGCACAAGACCGCACCGCATGTCTATCAGGGGCTTGCGGGGATGATCATCATAGAGGACAGTGTCAGCCAGTCACTCGATCTGCCCAAACGATACGGTATAGATGATATTCCTCTGGTATTGCAAGATCGCTTCTTCAGTGACGACAAGCGCTCACTCCTCTATGCACCGAATAATATGCAGCTTGCAAGAGGGTATATAGGCGATACCTTTATCACCAACGGAGCGATCGAACCGGTATTTGATGCCGAAGCAAAAGAGCTTCGTTTGAGACTTCTCAACGGCTCCAACTCCACAGTCTACACCTTGGGCTTTAATGACAACCGTGCTTTCCATCAGATAGCTACGGATAACGGCTTTCTTGAAACACCTGTAAGCATGAACAGACTGACCCTCTCACC
>WFYB01000051.1 GCA_015490315.1 Sulfurovum sp.
CCTCAAAACGCTCAGGGAGGTTGAAGTCTACCTGGATCGTACCGCACTGCCATTTTCGTCCAATCGCATCAGTAATCTTGATATCAATCTTCGGACCATAGAATGCACCGCCGCCCTCATCGATCGTATAGGGCAGGTTGTTGCCCTCAAGTGCATCTTTGAGCCCCTGTGTCGCCATCTCCCAGACAGCATCATCACCGATCGCTTTCTCCGGTTTGGTAGCGATCTCCATCCTATACTCAAAGCCAAAAAGCTTCATCACCGAATCGACGAACTCTACGACATCGAGCACCTCAGCAGCGATCTGCTCAGGCTCACAGAAGATGTGCGCATCATCCTGAGTGAACTCTCTGACACGTAAAAGCCCATGCAGTACGCCTGACTTCTCATGTCTATGCACCACACCATACTCATAATAGCGCAGCGGCAGATCACGATAGCTCTTTTGTGTCTGCTTGAAGATCTGAATATGCCCGATACAGTTCATCGGCTTGATCCCGTACTCCTGCCCGTCTATCTCTGTAAGATACATGTTTTCACCGTAACAGGCGTAGTGTCCGGAGGTGCGCCACATATCTGCCTTGAGAATCTCTGGCCCGCGTACCGGCTCATAGCCGCGTCTGAGGTGTGCTTTGTGCAGGATCTGCTCCAGTTTGTAGCGGAGTTTCGCACCTTTTGGCATCCAGAACGGTAATCCGGCACCGGACTCTTCATTGAACATAAAGAGCTCCATCTCTGTACCGATCTTTCTGTGGTCGCGCTTTTTCGCCTCCTCCATCATCGTCATATAGGCTTTGAGGGATTCTTTGTCCGCAAAGGCTACGCCGTAGATACGGGTCAGCATCTCGGCATTCTCATCTCCGCCAAGGTAGGCACCCGCTACACGTGTCAGCTTGAAGTTGTTCAAGAAGCGCAATGCAGGCACATGAGGTCCGCGGCAGAGGTCTTCAAACTCACCCTGCTTATAGATAGAGACCGTCTCGTCAGGGATATTCTTGAGTACTGCCTGCTTGAGATCGTCATGAGCGAACTTCTCGACCGCTTCGTCTTTGGAGATCTCATACTTTTCGATCTTGTACTTCTTCTTGATGAGCTCTTTCATCTTTTTTTCGATCTTTTTGAGATCCTCTTCGCCGATCTTCTCATCGACACGGAAGTCATAGTAGAAGCCTTCATCCACGACCGGCCCGACAAAAAACTGTGCATTCGGGTAGAGCTCAGTAATCGCCTGAGCCATCAGGTGTGCCGTAGAGTGACGGATGATCTCGAGTGCCTTTTCGCTGTTGTCATACTCGATCGGGGTAGCGGTACACCCCTCGGGTGCACTCTGTGTATCTATGATATTGCCCTGTTCATCCAAATAACCGATAATATTTTCGCTCAAATTAACCCTTTGTATCGTGTGTAGCCATCGCTGCCACGCTGAAAATGCGGCTATTATAGCTAAAATTAGGATAAAAAATAATTAAAAAAGAGGGGGATTGTGAAGGAATGGTGGCCACGATTGGACTTGAACCAACGACCACTACCATGTCAAGGTAGTGCTCTACCAACTGAGCTACGCGACCATCTCTATCTTGGATAGGGCGGAATTATAGCCCAAGAAAACTTAAAGAAAGCTCAATAAAGTCTCAAACTAATCTTCACAGACCCATTTGCTCTCTTGGCAGAGCTTGTCGAGATAGCCGCTTGCCTCGCTGCGCCCCTTTTTGAGTGCCGCTTTGAGATTCTCATAGGCTTTCATCTTGTCATTAGTGATCTCGGGATCCCAGGCATACATCAGTGCGACATTGACCTGTGCGGCACTGTCACCCGTTTGGGCACCCTGACGGAAAAGTGCAAAGGCTTTTTGCTTGTCTACCTTGACCCCCTTGCCCTCCATATACAAAGATGCCAGATTGTTGTATGCCTCTTTGAGATGATTCTCTACCGCCTTTTCATACCAATATTTGGCTTTTTCATAAGCGTGCGGCTCACCCTTGTCCCCTTTGCGGTGGTAGATACGTGCGAGGTTGTACTGCGCTTTGGCATTACCCTGCTTGGCCGCCTTTTCGTACCAGCGCATCGCTTCGGCGATATCGGGTTTGACCCCTTTACCCTGTTCGTAGATCAAGGCGACGTTATACTGCGCTTTGGGGTCTCCCTTTTTTGCCAGGAGATAAAAGGTATTGAGCGCCGAGATATATCCGCCCTTCTCATAGGATGCTACCGCATCGTCAAACTCGGAAGCCTGCAGCCCCCACACCAAAAAGATCATCACTGCAACAATTCTCATACACCATCCTCAATAAACGTTTCTGCCACAAAGGTTTTGGTCACTTTGCCGCCAAAGCGGTAAACACCGTCCTCGTAGCTGACATAGAGTTCATCGCCGCTGACAGGATAGACCCTCACCTCATCGGGGACACTGCCCTCCTGATGGTTACGGATAAAACAGGCGACCATCCCGGTACCGCAGGCAAGTGTCTCATCCTCTACGCCCCGCTCATAAGTGCGTACATACATACGGTCTCCCTCTACCTTGCAGATGTTGACATTGGCATTGTATTTTTCTCTCAGTCGGCGTGCCTGTGCAAGATCAAAATCCTCAATATCTTCCCTGATAGCCACAAGATGCGGCACCCCCGAGTCGATCAGCCACCACTCTTCACCATCCTCTTGGATATCCTTGCGCAAAATCTTAGGTGTGACCATATCGGAGACGACATAGAGCCCGTTGATCGTAGCATGTATCACTCCCGCTCCGGTGAGAAACTCCGCCTTGCCATCCTTGGAGATACCCTTTTCATGGGCAAAGTGTGCCACACAGCGTGATGCGTTGCCGCACATCGCCGCATCGCTGCCGTCAGCATTGTAAAACTCCCACTCGAAATCATAGTCAGGATGGGGGAGCACCACCACCATGCCATCCGCACCAACACCGTTCTGTCTGTGACAGAGCAGGCGTGCCAGCTCCGATCTGTCTGCATGCTCCTGTGCTACAAAAATGATAAAGTCATTGCCGTTACCCGAATATTTTGTGACTGTCACGCGCTTCCTTTCAATATCTGTTCTTTGGTCTTTGCGTATGCCCTGGAGAGTGCCTCCATCGTCGCAGAGTTGTCGATCACATAGGTCGCTTTTGCCCTCTTCTCGTCGATCGGCATCTGTGCTTCGATACGTGTCAAAGCTTCTTGCATATTATACCCATCTCTTTGCATCAAACGTTTTAACTGTATCTCTCTGGGGGCATAGACCACAATGACCTTGTCGATCGGGTACCCCTGTGTCTCAAAGAAGAGAGGGATATCGACGATATAGGGCTCTCCTTTGCGCTCGAGCTTTTGAGCCTGCGTGTAGATCTCTTCACGTATCAACGGATGCAGAATCGCTTCAAGTTCTCGGCGTTTTTGACGATCGGCAAAGATCAGCGCTCCCAATGCCTTGCGATCGACACGCCCCTCTTGGATCAACTCCCTGCCAAATGCTTGGGCGATGGCTTCTTTCTGGCTCTCGAGTACCTCATGCGCCACCCTGTCTGCATCGATGATCTCAAATCCGTCATCGGCAAACATCTGCGCTACGGTACTTTTGCCCGTAGCAATCCCTCCGGTCAAAACGATCGCATGTGGGAAAGAGCTGTTTTGGGTTTGGTTCACGAAGGTGCCTTGTTTTTGGGGGTTATTATACTCTATTTTATTATTTGGTTGCAACCGGTACTTCGGTTCCCCAGCCTTCGCTGGTGCTGGTTCCTCGCACAACGCCTTCGGTTCCCCAGCCTGCGGCGGTTCGCAACTTCGTTGCAAACATCGCCTTCGGTTCCGTGTCGAGAAAAGGTGAAGCAGTTCACACCAAGGTTTCCCCAGCCTTCGCTGGTGCTCGTTCCTCGCACATCAGCTCCGGTTCCGTGTCGAGAAAAGGTGAAGCAGTTCACCTTTTCTCAGACACTCACCATTTCCTATACGCCTGCAGTTGCATTTTGTCGTAGTGGTAGATGTCGTTTCTAAATTGGAGTTTGCCGTTGTGGTCTATCCATGCTGTCAGATAGGTGATATCCACCGGGATCTTTTGGGGCAGATGAATATAAGTTTTCTTTTTATTTTGGAGTATCTTCTGGGATTTTTCGAAATCGACATTGGGCTCGAAAGTTGAGAAAGTCTTGAGCAGCTCTCTTGGCTGAGAGAGTCTTACGCATCCGTGACTAAATGCCCGCACATTTCTTTTGAAGAGTTTTTTATTTGGCGTGTCGTGCATATAGACTGAAAACTGATTGGGGAAGAGGAATTTGATCTTACCCAGTGCATTGCGTCTGCCCGGCAGTTGGGCAAATCTAAACGGTACACTGTTGCTGTAACGGTACTGTGCCCAGTTGACACTTGCCGGATCTATCGGTGTGGCATCGGCACCCCATCCGGTAAATATCTCGATCCCTTTTCGTTTCAGGGCATAAGGATTACGCAGGAGTTTGGGGATCATCTCTTTTTGGATAATACTTTTGGGGATATTCCAGTAGGGGTTGAGTACGATCGCCTCTACTGTATCGCTAAATATCGGCGTAGGATGATCAGGTTTGCCCACGATGACTTTGATCTGCTGCAGGAGCTTGCCATCCTCCTCAAAATAGAGCATAAATGCCGGGATATTGATCCATACATGCTTGCCCGGAGGCGGGTCTCGAAGCCATTTAATGCGGTCGAGATTGAGCCGCAGTGTCAGAATGCGGTCAGCCACGCTGATATTCATCACACGTTTTGTTTCCTTGCCGATCACTCCTGATGCACTAAGACCGTTACGCGCCTGAAAACGGATAACCGCTTCTTTGAGACACTCATCATAAAGTGTACTGCTGCTGTTGTTCTCCTCACTGCAGGGACGGTAGTCATCCGTGATACGAAGCCGCTCACGGATAGCGGGGATCACGGCATAGTGTTTGCCGGGCTTGAGCATCCCTTTGAAGTGTACACTTTGCCATCCGCCCTGCTCCTGCAGCTGTATATAGTGTGCCAGCGCCTGCTGCAGTTCACGGTA
>WFYB01000052.1 GCA_015490315.1 Sulfurovum sp.
CAATGACAGCCAGTGCCCAACCTGAACCTTGATTGTACATTTCTGTAGCTTTAAGATCTGCGACCCAATAGCGTCCACTCTGTTGAACATACTGTGTTACATTAACAGCAGCACCGTAGTCAAAGATACTACCATCTACCATCCAATTAAACTTTTCATCTGCAGTTAGTGTAACATAGCCGCCTGTTGTAGGTGTTTTGAATCTTATCGTAGCAGCTGATGCTCTTACAGTTTGGTTATCTGTATCTAATCTACCTATCCAATAAAGCCATGCTTCTATGACTTGGTCATTAGCATTAAGTGTTAAATCTGCAGAGGTAGAATTGAGATAGCCGTTAGCAATGGCTTCCGGATCAAGATTGGCATATTCCTGATAGTAGCTATTGTTTGAAGCAGTGAAACCTGGATCTACACAACTTGAGGTACCGTTTTTCCAACATAATGACTGGTTACCAATCACTAATAAGTCACCATAAATATTGGTATTTTCAGCTCCAGCAACATTGACCTTTGTAAAGGGTCGAGGGTTGTTTGAGGTTAAAGATTTGGTTGTTGAAATTGAAAAATAGTCAATTCCAACCCATTCATCACTTGCAGTAGAGTCGGGTACTACATCTAGTGTTACAAGACCATTATCATCTGTTGTAATTTCAAAGGATTCGATATAGTAATTACCAGCTCCTTGATATTGTTTGATGAGTGAACCATTCATAAAAACGTTAAGGTAATCAACATAGCTTCCGGAAGTTTCCCATGTAGAAGGTACATAATAACGAAACGTAACATATAAGGTTTGATTGGCATATGAAGTACCAAGATTATATGTCTTGGTTGCAATCTGGTCTCTATTGATATACATATACCCATTATTGTTCCATGTATAGGCATCACCTCCCCAACCGTCTAGACTGCCATTATTAAAGTCATCATAAGCTAATTGAGCACCAAAATTGATAGATGGGACTAGTATGAATAAGATTAAATATAAAAGTTGTTTGGGGTATCGAGTTAGATATGTCACAATAGCACCTTCTTTGCTCAATTGAGCGCAAAATTTTTGTATGTATATTGAAAAGTGTTATCATTTAAAGAATATGCTTATGGTCGGCAACCCGGCTGTCTCTACAGACCCGTGGCTTTCTGTCCTTCCTTCAAGAAGTTTAGCTTTTCTCCATACATTACATCATTTAGTATAACATAATATAGGATAAAAAAACAGATGTAGTCATTCTAATGGACAATCTGCATAAAATACATAGAAGTATTTGGGGATATGACACATTTTGCACCATGGCGAGATCTGTATCTCTGTAGGGCATTAATACACTTTTTACACACTCTACGCTATGATAAAGCAATCAAAACGTGAAGGCAGTGTATGGATATGAAAAAGAGTATTTTGGTGGCGATGGTCATGGCGGTAGTGTTGGGCGGATGCGGTGCGTCGAAGGATGGCGTGGCGGAGTTCAACAAGCCTGCACTCTACTGGTACAAAAAGATCGCAGCAAGTATCAGCGACGGCAATATGGACAAAGCAGATGCCTACTATATCTCTCTCAAGAGCGAACATATGCGCTCTCCGCTGATGCTTACGGCGATCCTGATGCTTGCCCATGCCCACATGAGCAAAGAGGAGTATCTACTGGCAAACTACTATCTCGATGAGTACAACAAGCGTTTTGGAGATCCCAAAAGCAGAGAGTACATCGACTTCATGAAGCTAAAAGCCTCTTTCCTCGGGATCAAAGATGTCTACAAGGATCAGAAGCTGATCATGGACTCCATCAGGCAGGCACGTACCTATCTGATGCGCTATCCCGGCTCCGAGTATACACCGCTGGTCAACACGATCCTGGTCAGACTATTGATGAGTCAGTATCTGCTCAATGAAAATATCGCAGCGCTATATGACCGTATCGGCAAGCCCGAAGCGGCGAAGATCTACAGAGAGAAAAACAGCAACTCCGTGGTCGAGATGTCCGATATCACCCCTCCGGAAAAAGGGATCATCGGTAAGATCTTCGATTAACCTAAATGTGCTATAAAGTATCTTATAGTAATAACATACTTTGTAGCAGCTATTTCAAATATCTTTATCTGTTATCCGCTACATATTCATACAACTATTTTAAATAAAAGGAGTCAGAATGCAACTCAGTGACTACGATGCATTTCCTACAACATTACCGATCGTGGTAGAAGATGAACTCTTCTTGTACCCCTTTATGATCAGCCCTATTTTTTTAAGCAATGAAAAAGATATCGCTGCTGTGAATGAGGCGATGGAGAACAATTCGCTGCTCTTTGTTACCTCTTCTATCCCCGGCAAAGAGGGGAGCCGTGACTTTGATGCGATGTATAGAGTGGGTGTGATCGGGACGATCATGCGCAAGGTACAGATCCCTGACGGCAGAGTGAAGATACTCTTTCAGGGATTGACGCGAGGAAAGATACTCGAGCCTGTGGAAGGTGAGGTCAGCAAGGCGGTGATCGATGTGGTCGAGACGCAGCCCTATGATGAGGTGAGGGTCAATGCCCTGATGGAGGTGCTCAAAGACAAGATCAAGACCCTCTCATCACTAAGCAGCTCGCTACCTGGGGATCTGGTGCGTACGATAGAGGAGAATGACGAACCGCACCGTATCGCCGATCTCATCTCGTCGATGCTCAAGCTCGACAAAGAGGTGGCATACAGCCTCTATATCGAGCCGGATATCGAAAAGAGAGTCCTTGGACTGATCGATGTGATCACTTCGGAGATCGAGGCAGCGAAGATCCAGCGTGAGATCCGTTCCAAAGTCCACAACAAGATAGAACAGACAAACAAAGAGTATTTCCTCAAAGAGCAGCTCAAAGAGATACAGCAGGAGCTGGGGATCGATACACACAGGGAAGAGGAGATCGCCGCTTTTAGAGAGAAGATCGAAAAGCTCAAGCCCTATATGAGCGAGGATGCCTACAAAGAGGTCAGCAAACAGCTCGAACGCTTCGCAAGGATGCATCCTGACAGTGCAGATGCCAACGTGATCCAGAGCTATCTGGAGTGGGTACTGGAGATCCCCTTTGGTGAATTCACCAAAAACAATCTGAGTATCATCAAAGTCTCTCAGGAGCTTGACAAAGACCACTATGGTCTCGAGAAGCCCAAAGAGCGCATCATCGAATACTTCTCTGTCAAAGAGCTTGCGGAACTCAGAGGGGTGAAAGATGCAGAGGCAGAGGGTGCGATCCTCTGTTTCGCGGGACCTCCGGGAGTGGGGAAAACCTCTTTGGCAAATTCCATCGCTACAGCGCTGGGGCGTCCGCTGGTACGTATAGCACTGGGCGGACTCGAGGATGTCAACGAACTGCGAGGGCATAGACGTACCTATGTCGGAGCGATGCCCGGACGTATCGTACAGGGCTTGATTGAAGCGAAGAAGATGGATCCTGTCATCGTCCTCGATGAGATCGACAAAGTAGGGCGAAGCATGCGCGGTGATCCTACTGCGGCACTGCTTGAGATACTTGATCCGGAGCAGAACAAGAAGTACAGAGACTACTATCTCAACTTTGATATCGATCTAAGCAAGGCGATCTTTATCGCAACTGCCAATGATGTCGGTCGTATCCCTGCACCGCTTAGAGACAGGATGGAGTTCATCGGACTTAACTCCTATACACCCAAAGAGAAGTTTGAGATCGCCAAGCGCTATCTCATCCCGCAAGAGCTCAAGAAGCATGCACTCAAAGCCCGGGAGTTTTCCATATCTGACAAGGCGTTGAGGATCCTTATCGACGAATATACCCGTGAAGCGGGTGTGCGAAATCTGCGAAGAAAGATCGCTGCACTCATGCGTAAAGTAGCCCGTGAGCTTCTTGAGGATGCCAGCAAGCAGAAGGTACGCATCACCAAAAAGAATCTCGCCAAATATGCTGACAAGAAGGTCTTTGAGTTTACTACCGTTGATGAGGCAACTCAGGTCGGTGTGGTCAACGGACTAGCTTGGACAGCTGTGGGTGGTGATGTACTGACGATCGAAGCGATCAAGATCAAGGGCAAAGGCGGACTGCAGCTGACAGGAAGTCTCGGTGACGTGATGAAAGAGTCTGCACGTATCGCCCATTCGGTCGTTAAGATACTCATCGATGAGGGCAAGCTCAAGATACCGCAGTCAGTTATCCCCAAAAGTGCTAAAGAGCGTGAAGAGGGTATCACAGTGGATCAGAGTGAGGTGTACAAAAGATACGATCTGCATATCCATGTACCCGAAGGTGCCACGCCAAAAGACGGTCCGAGTGCAGGTATCACGATGGTCACAGCAATCGCTTCGATACTGAGTGAACGCAAGGTTGATAACAAAGTGGCGATGACCGGAGAGGTGACACTGATAGGGAAAGTACTGCCTATAGGCGGATTGAAAGAGAAGCTGATCGCCGCTTATAAGGCTGGCGTGACGAAAGCCTTGATCCCCAAAAAGAACTTTGAACGTGATATGGATGATATCCCAAGTGAGGTGACCGAACATATCGAGATCATTCCGGTCGAGGATGTCAATGATGTCTTGAAAGAGGCTTTGGTAAAGTAGATGGATGAGGCACTCATGTGCCTCTATCGTGTAGAGGAGAAGCGGGTCAGTCTATGACCACTGTGCGATCTTGCCGAAGAGTACTTCTTCTTTGATCGGCTTTCTTAGGAAGTCATTGGCACCGTTGTCAAATACCTCCGTTTTACGTGTATCATCCGTAGAGAGTACAATGACAGGGATATGTGAGTTTGCCATATCCGATCTGAATATCTTCAAAAACTCTATCCCATCAACGATCGGCATCATAACATCCAGAAGAATGATATTGACATCGGTCTCCTTTTTGAGCTTGTTCAGTGCATCGGAGCCGTTTTCGGCTTCGATGACTTCGGAAACCTCCGGATGCTTTTTCAGCAGTGTCTGTAACAGTTTTCGATTGATAAAGTCATCATCAACGATCAATACTTTTAGTGCCATATCTCTTATCCTCTATACTTTTTAATAATATTTTCTATCTCTTCTTTGGATTTGGAGCCTGTGATTATAGCGATATTCTCGACAGAAATGCTGATATTCCCGTTTGCAAGACCTTCATCGGCGAAGACAATATCGTATGCCCCGCTTGAGAGCATACTGTCGAGCCGGTTCAGCTCCTCTGCCAGGTCATATTCATAGCCCAGATTATCAAGCACCTTGGCAAGTACTCTGCGCTCCAGGAGGAATTTTTTGGCGATGAGAATCTTTTTAGCTTGGCTCTCCTGTGGTGCTTCCTGGCTGCTTTCCACCTCGAGGGAGATCGTGTCATCTTCGTCGAGTGTAATCGTGTCAGTATCGCTTACAGGCGGCTTTTCTGCCGCCTTTGGTTCCTCTTTGGGAGCCGGGGCAGTTGTTTTGGCTTCAGCTGTTTGTGTCTGGGCTGTTTTCTCCTCTTTCTTCTCCCCTTTTCTGATCTTGTCACCAAGGAATTTATTGAGTACATAGAGCAGTTCTGCTGTTTCGATCGGTTTGGTGATATACTCATCCATACCTTCTCCAAGGAAACGCTCCCTGTCCCCTTTGAGGGCATTGGCTGTCAGTGCGACGATAGGGATATGTGGTACCTCTTCATCCTCTTCATAGTCAAGGATCTCATGGGTCGCTTCGATCCCGTCCATCACAGGCATCTGAATATCCATAAAGAGCAGGTCATAGTCATTGGCTTTACGCTTTTCAAAGGCTTCGAGACCGTTGTTCGCAAGATCAACAGTGATACCGTGCTCTTCAAGGATACGCTTGATCAGTTTCTGGTTGATGATATTGTCTTCCGTCACAAGGATCTTCGCATCGAACTTCGCAGCATGCAGCGGGATGGACTCCTCTTCAAGTTTCGGTGCCTCTGCAGAGGTAGCCTGAAGTGTATTTTTCATTTTGGTCAAAGTGACCGGTTTGAAGATGACATTATCAGGATTGACACCAAGCTCTTCGATCTTGCTTCTGCTGGTGACATTGGCAATGACGATCAGTTTGGATTTGTCGATATTGGCGACTGCATCGATGATATTCTGCTTCGCTTTGTCGATATCGATCCAGTAGCTTCTGCAGACATCATTGTCATTGAGCTCTTTGAGATCACCGACAGATTCGAAATGTTTTACGGATGGACCGAAATACTTGAAGTAGGCTTCAAGATAGTTATCGAGTTTGGTTGGGATCTCCTGCTCATATTTTCCGATCGTCATGTCGGTATAGGCATTCATATAGCTCGGCTCGGTCGATGCTACCTCTTCGAGAGGCAGGCTGAAATAGAATGTCGTACCGTGATCCTTGGCACTTTCGAGTTCAAGTTTGCCGCCCATGAGCTCCACAAACTGACTGGAGATTGTCAGACCGAGACCTGTACCTCCATATTTTCTTGTAACAGAGACATCAGCCTGCGAAAAGGCTTCAAAGATACGCGACTGCTGATCTTTGGTCATACCGATACCGTTATCCTGTACAGAGAAGTATATTTTCGGATTGAGATCTCCCTCTTCCTGTATTTTTTTGATTTCGAGATTGATCTCGCCGCCGTAGCTGGTAAACTTGATAGCATTGGAAAGGAGGTTGATCAGAATCTCTTTGATCTTGGTAGGATCCCCTTTGAGCTTCGGACTGATCGTAGGATCCATATAGAAGTTGAGATCAATATTTTTCTCTGCAGCACCGACCGCATAGGTCTCGACCGCACTTTCAAATTCTGCTGCAGCGTCGAATACGACATTTTCGATCTCGATCTTGTTACTCTCGATCTTTGAGAGGTCAAGGATATTGTTGATAATGCTCAGAAGGTTTTCGGAACTCTTATCGATAATAGAGAGGAACTCCTCCTGTTCCGGTGTCAAGTCGGTACTTCTGAGGATTTCTGTAAATCCGACAATACCGTTGAGCGGAGTACGGATCTCATGTGACATATTGGCAAGGAAGAGTGACTTCGCCTCGTTTGCCTGCAGGGCGGTCATCTTATCCTCTTTGGCAGTCTCGACCAGTGATTCGAGGAATTTGTAGGCCTCTTTGGTACCATCGTGCGTATCCAGGTCGATGTTTTCGATCGCCATGGCATCGGAGGTAAGGTACTGTTCAGAACTCTTCATCTCCTGAACCGCTTTGTTCAATACATCTTCAAGCTCTTTGATGTTTCTGGTAATATCTCTGGTCGTGGTATATCCCAAGTAGGCAAGGATAAAACTCAGAAGCCAGATAGCTGTCGCAATAGCAAGCAGCAGAAGCTGTTTCTGCAAGAAGACATTGGTCTTTTGCCAGAGCGCATTGGAGACGATAAGCTCTGCTTTGGAGAGGAGTGCGATCTTCTGTGTCTGCAGAGAGAACCAGTCCATGACATCTTCTGCATAATCCCCGTTATCCACATCAGTCTGAATCGCAGAGGAGGTTTCTGCAAGCTCTGTAAGCATCTCTTTTGTCTTGGGACTGTTCAGCAGTGCAGAGAGTTGATTTCTAAGTTCGATATCGGTCACCTGAGAAAGGTCAAAGGTATTCGCCTTGGTTTTAAATTGATCCCAAAGGGCGATCTCATCGAAGGACATAGAGGATTTTTTGGTCATGAAGTAGGCGACAAAGCCCCGCTCAAGACCTGTATTTTCTTTGGCGACATAGAGTTGGTCCAATGTACTGATGAGTGAAGCGATCTCTGTATTGATGGCAAAGTTGTTCGTCTGCAGGAGGTTGTCCAGCATCGGTGTCGCCAACTGTTTGGTATATCTGTCAAAAAAGACTTTTTTGAAGTCTGCACCGGGGGTCTGAGCCTCTTTACGGATCTTGTTTATCTGGGAGATGTTTCTCAGCATCTGCTGATATTTGTTGGTGTCTATTTCACTGTTTTTTGCCAATAGGTCGACCAGGAACGGTACATAACTTTTGTTCTCCATGATCAGCTGTGTACGCAACTGCTGATAGGATTTGTCTGTATTTTTGTACTGTTTTTTCAATGTATCGAGAAACGCTTTCTGGTCACTTCCGAGATACATCGCAGTGATGCCCCGTTCGGTTCCTGTGTTGTTGAGTGCGTCTGATATCTTGGCGTTATTTTTGAGGATCGTCTGGAGTGTATGTACCTTCTCAAAGTTCAGGTATGACGTGACAAAGAAATAACTTGAAAGCAATATAAGCAGGGTGATCGGTACCAGTCCGATCAGTTTAAGTCTGTTACGTATAGTCATTGTCTATTTCCTTTTATTTTGAGATGAGATTCATTTGGTTTTCAAATGATATAAAATGTGCCCAATAGTTTTTGATGAGCGGTTCAAGCTGACTGCTGTCATTGCAAAACTGAATTTCATAAAGCGTATCTGCGAGCGGTGTAATCCTCAGATTGCTCGCAGCACCTTTGAGCAGATGTCCGATCTTCTGGATCGTCTCCAATTCACCTTTTTCATAGGCTTCAAGCATCTTGGGAGTCTCGACTTTCGCCTGCGCAATGAAGTCATTGACAAACTCTTCGATCAGCTCAACAGGCAGACTGAGATCGTTGGCAGCCTCTTCGAGCTGAAAGTCAAAATGGATCGGCTGCACATCGGAGAGGTCGATCGTACCGAAGCCTTCCGATGAAGGGGCAGTCGGTTCATGTCCTGGTTCACCGATGCTTAGCTCTTCTGTCTGAGGCGTTTTGGCAGTGCTCGCCGTGTCTTCCTGATGGGTCGTAAGTCTGGAGAGTGTCGCATATAGTGTCGCGATATGTGACTGCTGGCTGGACGCGTCTGCGGTCTGGATCGCCTCCATGATCTCATTGACTTTCGGCAGATGGAGGACATCTGAGAGATGGCTGAGCGTTTTGATCGCCGCTGTACGCTTCTCGGTCTCAGGACTCTGCAGCTCTTTTTCGAGGTTGATTGCCGTATCGATATACTCATTGAGAAAGAGATTGTAATCTTCGGGAGTGATACCGATCATTGCACTGACTTTCTGTATATCGATAACGATAGGGGTATTATCTTCTTCTGTTTCTACGACATCCTGTTCGGGAGTATGGATCGCTTCAGGGATCTCATCGATGGTATCAGCCGCTTCATCAGGGAGGAGAAGTTCAAAGAGCTCATCTTCCTCGTCCGTTTCGGATGTAGGCTGTGCCTCCGGCTCTGCTGTATCTAAAGAGAGGAGTGTCTCTTCATCAGCAACGCTCTCATCTTCAGCCTCTTTGAGAAGCCGGTTGATATCGAGATCAATGCTCTCCTCTTCCAAAAGATCAGATGCTTCCGTAAGGCTCGCCGGCTCTTCCGGATGCTCGGATTCTACCGGGCTTTTCTCCTCTTCCAAGAGGGTAAAGAGTTCATCCTCCTGCTCGACATGAGGGGAAAGGATTGTAGCAACTTCTTCCTCTTCTTGCGTTTCAGGAGCCGTCTCATCAAGTATATGTATGATGGTCAGCTCGCCGAGTATACTTGAAAGTGTCGATTGTTCAACGGGATATTCGGTACTTTGCGCTTCTATAGATAAGAGCAGTTTGTTTGGAGATGAGAGTTGAAAGTCGATCTCCCCCAAAGCCACTCTTTTATAGAGATCCCTGACATCCTTTGCGTCAAGCAGCGTAAGCAGTGTATGATCTGCCGCAATGATCTCATCTGTTTGATTGGTAATATAGTACATTCATCTTCCCCTTTTAGTCATTTTCTTTTTCCAACATCTCTTTGTAGAGTGCAGAAGATTCGGCGATTTCGGTCTCTGATGCAGGTCTGCGTGCCGCAGAGTATCCGATCGTTTCGCCATTGTCGTTTTTGATAGGTGTGATATGGGAGTAGACCCAGTAGTAGCGTCCGTCTTTGCGAAGGTTTTTGACGATGCCTGTCCACTCCTTGCCTGAGCGTATCGTATCCCAGAGATCCTGAAATGCCGCCTTTGGCATATCGGGATGCCGTACGATATTGTGATTCGATCCCTTCAATTCATCTTTGCTGTAACCCGATATCTCGCAGAATTTTCTGTTTGCATAGGTAATAATACCTCTAAGATCGGTAGAACTGATGATCAATCCTTGCTCAAATCGGTACTCTTCGTCTATAGGGGTGGGTCTGACCATGCGATACTCCTTGTCCTTGTCCAACACAGTTATAAAGTTATTATATCCCAAGGAAGCAAGGAGATAGAAAGGGAACCTCGTGATAGGCAACCTGGCGATCTGCTTGAGACCCATGGGCTTTCTGTCCTCACTTCGCAATGAGTTTAGCTTTTCATAACAGTGTATTCAAGCGTATATAATAACTCTATTACTATAACATTAGTATAAATTAACTAAGAACAGCTTGAAAGAGAACGCTTTTTAGTAAAAAATATTAAAAAATAGGAAATTCAGCAATACAGTTTTATTTTATGGCAGAGTATTACCTTTGATTATAGAAGCGACTTTTTTGTTTGTAACATTTTTTATCTCTTCGAAGCTTGCTTTTTCTATCGCTTCAAAGGTGCCGAAATAGTCGATCAGCTTCCCTACTGTTGCTTTGCCGATTCCCTTTTTGTTGAGTAGGGAGATTTGGGAGTCCTCTTTGCGTTTTTTGTTTTGGTGGTAGGTGATCGCATAGCGGTGTGCTTCATCCCGTTGACGCTGTATCCAGTGGAGGCGCTTGTCTGAAGCTTTGAGCTCTATGATCCCCTCTGGCGTGTAGAGAATGTCGCGTGCTGCCCCTTTGGCACGGTGTGCTTTGGCATCGAGTTTCTCTTTTGCGATAGCGATCACATCGAGATTGATCTTCGCCTCTGAAAGCAGGGAGCGTGCCAGATTGAGATTGGCTTGCCCGCCGTCAAGTATCCAGAGATCAGGAGCAGGCTGCTCTTTGAACGCTTCGATACGCCGTGTAAGCATCTCTCGCATCTGCCCATACTCGTCACGGCTGTGAAGCATGTAGCGTCGATAGCCCGATTTGTCCCATTTTCCTTCATCCCAGACGACCATCCCCCCTACGGTGGCTGAGCCCATCATATGGGAGTTGTCGAAGGTCTCGACCCGGTAGGGGATACGGGAGAGATCGAGCAGGTCGGCGATACGCTGCTCTATAATTGTATCATGGGTGTCGTCCTGCTTTGTACGGAGCAGCTCCTGGCAGTTTTGAAGTGCCAGCTCTACAAGTTTTGCTTTTGGTCCGCGCTTGGGGGTGCTGATCTCAACCTTTTTGCCGTAGCGCTGTGAGAGTGTGCTGGCTATCTGTGCGGCATCCTCAAAGGTGTGAGCAGTGAGTATCTGCTGTGTCAGTGTGGGGGTATCGACGGTGTAGAACTCAAGCAGCGCTTGCTTATAGGCTTCGTTGGGATCAAAGATGTGGGTATGTCGGAAGTAACTGTAGGATGATGAGATGATCTTGCCGTTGCGCATAAAGAGCTTGACGATGACACCACGTTCATCTCCGTTCATGATCGCAAAGATATCTAGATCAAGCCCGTTTGCAAGGTCGATATTGGAGCTGATATTGAGTGTTTTGATCGCATCGATACGATCACGAAGCGCTGCCGCCTCTTCGAAGCGCTCCTGCTGTGCCAGTGTCAGCATCTTCTCTTCAAGTTTTTCAGTCAGTATGTTACGCTGAAGGATCGCTCTTTTGGCATCCTGAACGATCTTGGCATAGGCTTGGGGGGGTACTTTACCTTCACAGGGGGCGAGACACTTGTTGATCTGGTGAAAGAGGCAGGCTTTCCCCTCTCTCAGACAGCTCTTTTTCTGTACGAGCGGAAAGATCTCATAGAGTGAATCAAGCAGGGCTCTTCCGCCGTTGGGGAAAGGACCGTAGTAGCTGATCTCTTTGCCTTTGATCACCTTGCGGGTGATCTCAAAGCGTGGATAGGGCTGCGATTCATCTATATAGATATAGGGGTAGGTCTTGTCGTCCCGCAGGAGGATATTGTACTTGGGTTTGAGCTGTTTGATCAGTGAGTTTTCCAGGATCAGCGCATCCTCTTCACTCTCTACGAGGATATACTCCAGCTTTGTTGCTTCGGTGAGCATCATCAGGATGCGGGGGGAGAGTGTCGGATTGGGTCTGAACTGGGGTGTGAAACGCCAGTAGCTTTTGAGACGGTGTTTGAGCTGTTTTGCTTTGCCGACATAGAGCAGTTTACCGCTGCTGTCAAAATACTGGTATACCCCCGGAGAGGCGGGGAGATTCCGGATAGTCTCTTTCATTTCGGTTCTCATGATTGCTTTTGCTGACGGTTTTGTTTTATCACGGCTTTGAGCTGTTCAAAGCGTTTTTTGATCTCTTGGTCATCACTTAGCACCTGGAACTCCTGTGAAGCGAGCTCATGATAGTGTGGTACGGTGTCTAATGCAGGTTCCTTCTGAAGTACAGAGTGATACTTGGCGTGAAAGATCGCTACCTTGTCGGCTTTGAGACCGCTGCATGCTTTGTCAAGCGTGCCAAGCTGTGTTAATACGCTTTTTAATAAATCTCTATTATAATTGAGTTCCATTTTGAAGCCTGGATGCTTGACGGCGACAAAGAGCGTGTTGTCTCTGACATAGACAAAGGCGATCGCTTTTTGCCATTTGGCACCCAGCAATGAGATATATTTTTGATAGCACGCCTGTTTTTTGAGGGGTGTAAATTGAGGAAGGTTGCCAAGTTGAGACAAAATAAGAGAGGCTTTTTTCATGTGCTGATTATAGCATCTGTTTGCTGTGGGATTCTCGTAGGGTGTGGTCACAAAATCAACCCTGTCTATGTGAAAAAAACAGAGCAAAGGAAATAGGTGCAAAAATATGATGTGCTAATCATCGGTGCAGGGATTGCGGGGCTCTATGCCGCTATGCAACTGCCGACATCCAAAAAGGTACTGGTGGTATGCAAGGATATCCCCTGGGAGTGCAACACCTTTTACGCACAGGGCGGGATGGTCACTGCACTTGATGAAGCAGATGTGCCCTTGCATGTAGCCGATACGATGGCTGCGGGTGCCTACCATAATGACCGTGAAGCGGTTGAGATCCTCTCCAAGACATCGCTGGTGACTACTCCAGATATGATCGCCAGGGGGATGTCATTTGACACGGATGCGCAGGGGCATATCCTCTATACCAAAGAGGCTGCCCATTCGGTACCCCGCATCGTCCACGCCGGAGGGGATGCCACCGGTCGCTACATGCACTACTTTATGATGGTGCAAAACAAACATCAACTTCAAAAGAACACACTTGTCTATGACCTGCTGATAGAAAACGGCAGATGCTACGGGGTCAAAGCGACGGTCAATTACGAGCCGACCACGATCTATGCCGATGATGTGATTATTGCCAGCGGCGGCATCGGTTCGCTCTATCAGTACAACACCAACTCAAGAACGGTTTCGGCAGACATCCACGGCATCTGCGTCGAAAAGGGGATTGAGCTTGCCGATATGGAGTTCATGCAGTTTCACCCGACCGTTTTTGTCGATACACCCTATGCCCGGAAGCTGCTCCTGACTGAAGCGCTCAGAGGTGAGGGCGCGCATGTGGTCGATGATGAAGGCAGACGCTTTTTGTTCGACTATGATGAGCGCGGAGAGCTGGCAAGTAGAGATATCGTCTCCAGAGGGATTTTTGATTATAAACGCAAAACAGGCAAGCAGGCATATCTCGATTTTTCGATGTTTGAGCCGGAGTGGTTTCATGAGCGTTTCCCTAACATTACACGTACGTTTGAGGCACTGGGATACCACTTTCCCCAAGACAGGGTGCCGATCTCTCCGGCATTCCACTATGCCAACGGAGGTATCAAGTGCGATACCAACGGCCGCATCCCGGGCATGGAAGGTCTCTATGTCATCGGTGAGGCGGCACGTACCGGAGTGCATGGTGCCAACCGTCTCGCTTCCAACTCCCTGCTTGAGGGTGTTGTTTTTGCCAAGCGTGCGGTAGATCATCTGTTGGGCAAAGGACATCAGGCAGTCAAAACACCTGCATTTGATAAGGATTATGGTAACATTCTACACAAGGAAAATGACAAAATCTACAAAGAAAAACTTCGCCACATTATGTGGGAAGATATAGGCATTATCCGTACGACCGAAGGCTTGCATGAAGCAAAAAACCTTATCTACGATATGAAAAACAGGGAGATAGGGCGACTGCTTCAGCTTCGTCTCAATACTGCTTCGGCTATCGTCGAGGCGGCATTGGCACGCAAAGAGTCTTTGGGCTCACACTATATTGAAAACTAAAGGGAGACTATGAGATATCTCATTACACTGCTGCTATTGACTGCTGTCGGATTTGCATCTGCAGATGCAACTACAGCTGAACACATTGATCTTACCAAGACGTGGGTGGGTATTCTCTCACTGATTATCTTTGTTGCCGGATACTATTTTATCGCTGCTGAGGATAAATACCATATCAACAAAGCCAAGCCTGCGCTTCTTGCGGGAACCAGTATTTTTATGCTGATCGGGCTCTATTTTGCGATCAATGGTATCGATGGGCATCCGCTTGAAGAGGAGGTCAAAAATCTGATCTATGAGATTGCCGGGATCTACTTCTTTCTGCTCGTTGCGATGACCTATATCGAAGCGATGATCGACAGGGGTGTATTCTCCGCTTTGCGCTACCGTCTTGTCTCCCATGGTTATACCTATAAAAAGCTCTTCTGGGTGACCGGGCTGTTGGCATTTTTCATCTCTCCAGTTGCCGACAACTTGACAACAGCACTCATCCTTTCGACAGTGCTCTTGACGATCGACAAGATGAACAAGCAATTTCTTGTACCCGGTGCGATCAATATCGTCGTCGCTGCTAATGCCGGAGGTGCCTGGTCGCCTTTTGGGGATATCACGACTTTGATGGTATGGGTAGACGGCAAAGCGGACTTTACCGAGTTTCTCTTCCTCTTCCCTGCCGCGATTGTCGGATGGTTTGTGACAGCCTATCTTCTGTCACGTTTTGTCCCTGAAGGTGAGCCGCCGTTCAGCGCAGATGAGAAGCGTATAGAGATCGCAGAGGGAGGCAAGACGATTATTGGACTCTTTGCCTTTACGATTGCGATGGCGGTACTCTCGCATCAGGTGCTTCATCTCCCGGCAATGTGGGGGATGATGTTTGGTCTGGCACTCTTGAAGATGTATGTCTACTATATCAACAGAAACTCAGGGTCGACCCAGCTCAATGCCTTCTCATGGATCGCCAAGATCGAGAATGACACACTGCTCTTCTTCTTTGGTATCCTTGCGGCAGTCGGCGGGCTGCACTTCCTTGGTTACCTGGAATATTTTACAGCACTCTATGATCAATTTGGACCGACAGTGGTCAATATCGGTGTCGGGTTCCTCTCTGCAGTGGTCGACAATGTACCGGTGATGTCAGCGGTGCTCAAAGCAGATCCCAACATGGGTCCGGATGCACAGTCCCAATGGATGCTTGTGACGATGACAGCGGGTATCGGAGGAAGCTTGATCTCATTTGGTTCTGCCGCAGGTGTAGGCGTAATGGGAAAAATGCACGGTATCTACACCTTTGCATCCCATATGAAATATGCCTGGACGGTACTTGTGGGGTATATCATCTCGATTATTATCTGGTATATCCAGTTTGAGGTGCTTCATATCGGTGCACACCATATATAGGGTGCGGATTGCTATTATAAAGTAGCGGGTATATTTACCCTTAAATTATTTTAAACAGGATTGGATTGAATATGAAACAAGTTCCTATTTTGGTACTCGACTTCGGGTCACAGTATACACAGTTGATCGCACGTAAACTGAGAGAATCAGGTGTCTATACAGAAGTAGTGCCTTACAGAGAAAAGATAGAGGATATCAAAGCGAGAAAACCGCAGGGGATCATACTCTCCGGCGGTCCGGCATCGGTTTATGCCGAAGATGCCTATAAACCGGATGAAGGTATCTGGGATCTTGGGCTGCCGATTCTCGGTATCTGCTATGGGATGCAGCTGATCACACAGCACTTTGGCGGTGAAGTGATCCCTGCAGATCATCATGAGTACGGCAAAGCCAAATTGCATATCGAAAAAGAGGATTCACCTATTTTTAAGGATGTTAAACAGGATTCTATAGTATGGATGAGCCATGGCGACCGTGCAGAGCGGATTCCTGAAGGGTTTGAAGTGATCGGTACGAGTGAGAACTCTCCTTATGCAGCGATCGCGGATGAATCACGCAAGATCTATGCATTTCAGTTTCACCCGGAGGTACACCACTCCGAAGAGGGAACAGTAATGCTCAAGAACTTCGCCAAACATATCTGTGGCTGTGAGAGTACTTGGAATATGGGCAGCTTTGCCAAAGAGAAGATCGCAGAGATCCGTAAACAGGTTGGCGACAAAAAGGTACTCTGCGGCGTAAGCGGCGGGGTAGACTCCTCTGTCGTTGCCGCTATGCTCAATGAGGCACTGCCCAAAGAGCAGCTCGTCTGTGTCTTCGTCGATCAGGGGCTGTTGCGCAAAGATGAAGCCCAGCAGGTACAGGATATGTTCAAGCTGCTGGATATCCCGCTCATTACGATCGATGCCAAAGAGGAGTTCATGAATGCGCTTAAAGGCGTGACAGATCCGGAGCGTAAACGGAAGATCATTGGAGAGAAGTTCATCGAAGTCTTTGACAAAGAGGCGAGCAAACATACCGATGTGAGTTTCCTGGCACAGGGGACACTCTATACCGATGTGATCGAATCTGTCTCTGTCAAAGGGCCTTCCAAAACGATCAAGTCCCACCACAATGTCGGCGGACTGCCAGACTGGATGACCTTTGAGCTGGTCGAGCCGCTTCGGGAGATCTTCAAAGATGAGGTACGTAAACTCGGACTTGAACTGGGGCTTCCTAAACACATGATCGGTCGCCACCCCTTCCCCGGACCGGGACTGGCGATCCGTGTCATGGGAGAGGTCAACGAAGAGGCGCTTAGACTCCTACGTGAGAGTGATGCGATCATGCAGGAAGAGCTGCGCGCCACAGGCTACTACGACCAAGTATGGCAGGCATTTACCGTTCTGCTCAATGTACAGTCCGTCGGCGTCATGGGTGACAACCGTACCTACGACAACACCGTCTGTGTCCGTATGGTAGAGTCCGTTGACGGGATGACCGCGACTTTCGCCCACGTGCCGCATGATGTGCTTGAGGGAATCAGCCGCAGGATTATCAATGAGATTGATGGGATTAACAGGGTAGTCTACGATATATCCTCCAAGCCCCCAGCCACCATCGAATGGGAATAACTTGCTCCTTATTTCACGTCATCTTTGGATGATGTGGCTCAGTCACTTACTTCTCAGTAAGCTCCTTCGCACAAACATCCAAATCTGACGCAAACTAAGGGCAAGTTGTTTTTTATATTTCATTTGATCTGCAAGGGAGTTTGTTCGGTCACAGGAGGAGCGTTAAGCAAACAACAATAGTTTGTTGTTTGTAGCTTCGCACGGCGATCCGTTTATGCCTTGGCATAGGATACGCCCCAGGCAAGCTCCTTCGCACAAACATCCAAATATGACGTAAACTAAGTGCACGCGTTTTTCCATAGGTTCTTTCTTTATTGTAGGGTGCTGTGCCCTCACGGCACCAATTATTCATTATGCAGACCTATCTGTTGTATCAAAAGACAAGGTGTTGTCAGGGGACAACTCCCCTACAATTATGAACAAAAAGAATGATCATCCTATGTTATAATCCTACTAAAAAGGCAAGGTGATGTGTTTTCCAAAGTATGTGCAGTATATGCTTCTGGCGGTGGTGGTTGGGACGTTGGTGATTTTGGCGGTATTTTACCATCGGCCGTTCTACTATATCCCTGCATTGGTTTTTGCTGTGATCTGGAGCAGGGTGTGTTGTATCAAGTGTGGGAGCTCTCTGCTCAAAGAGCCTAACGGGTGGTATCTTTTTCGAATGCGTCCTGTTTGCAGACATTGCGGTCAGGATACGATGCTTTGTGAAGTTGAGCCCGATGACATCACACAGGCAAGGTTGCGATGAGCTCGAAGTTTGCCAGAGGGATCGCACTGCTGATTATGGCAGTGGCGTTTGTCGCGTTTGTCTATGGCACCTACAAGGCGATAGGTATCGTACAGAAGCGGCAGATTGGTACGGATGAGGGGATATACAGCAACCATGTCACGACCAACCGGCAGATCGAAGCACAGGCACATCGGCTCACAAAGGGGTGTGGGAGCCGGCTTTGTGAAGTACAGCGTCTTTTGGACTATGTGACACATATCCCCTACAGGATCAACAGATTTCAGGCACACTCGCCGCAGCGAACGATCCAGAACAACTTCGGTGACTGTGATGACAAGAGCAATCTGCTGATCTCTATGCTGCATGCTTTGGGGATAGAGGCCTATTTTGTCTTGGTACCCAAGCATATCTTTGTGATCGTCCCGCTGGATGATGCCCGTCTCAACGGCATACCCGGTCTATGGATAGACAGCAGAAAATTCTATATCCTTGAGAGTACGGCAGAGGGGAGCCGTGTCGGGTTTCCGTTTCGTTATCGGATAGATCAGATAGAGGCGATCGTGGAGCCGTTTAGCAATCAAAAAGTAGAATACAGAGAGATTATATACAAACCTTAGTCACTTATACTAAACTTATTTGAACAAAAACTTGAAATATTTTTCAAATTAAGGTATACTTCTTGCAAAAAATGCAGGAGTATGCTATGTCAAAACATCAATTCCAAACGGAGATCGGGCAGCTGTTGCAGCTGATGACCCACTCACTCTATTCGAACAAAGAGATCTTTCTTAGAGAGCTTGTCTCCAACGCCAGTGATGCGCTGGACAAGTTCAACTACCTCAGACTGACAGATGAACGCTTCAAGGATGAAGATTGGTCAGGCAAGATCAATATCAAACTGGACAAAGAGGATGGCTCTCTAACTGTTTCTGACAACGGTATCGGTATGAATGAAGAGGATCTGATGGAGAATCTCGGAACGATCGCCAAGTCAGGTACCAAAGCCTTTATGGAGCAGCTCACCGGTGATGCGAAAAAGGACAGCAATCTCATAGGTCAGTTTGGTGTCGGGTTCTATTCGGTATTTATGGTCGCAGATCATGTCGATGTCATCACTAAAAAAGCGGGAGAGGATCAGGCATACAAGTTCTCGACCGACGGGCAGGGTGAGTATGAGATCAAGCCGGTGGTCAAGGAGTCACACGGTACGGTGATCTATATCAAACTCAAAGAGGATGAGAAGGAGTTCCTCGATCCGTGGAGAGTCAAGGAGATCGTGCGCAAATACTCCAACCATATCGCCTATCCTATCATGCTGCACTACGAAGATGTGGAGTTTGAAGGTGAGGAGGAAGAGCGCAAAGAGAAGAAGGTACAGAAATCGGAGCAGATCAACGAAGCGACAGCACTCTGGACACTACCAAAAAGCGAGCTGAAAAAAGAGGACTACGTGGAGTTCTACAAGACCATCGCGCATGACAGTGAAGAGCCTCTGACCTATATCCACAACAAAGTAGAGGGTGCGACAGAGTATACGACACTTTTCTATATCCCCCGCACCGCACCGATGGATATGTATAGAGCCGACTATCAGCCCGGAGTTAAGCTCTATGTCAAACGTGTCTTCATCACCGATGATGAGAAGGAGCTTCTGCCTGTCTATCTGAGATTTGTCAGAGGGATCATCGACAGCGAAGATCTCCCGCTCAATGTCAGCCGTGAGATCCTGCAGGAGAACCGCATCCTTGCCAATATCAGACAGCATTCGGTCAAGAAGATCCTCGAAGCGATCAAAAAGCTCGAGGGTGAGGACCGTGACCGTTTCACAGAGCAGTACAACAAGGTAATGAAAGAGGGGATCTATATGGATCATCTCAACAAAGAGACACTGCTTGAGATCGTCCGATACAAAAGCTCTCTTGAAGAGGGGATGATCTCGCTGGACGACTATATCTCACGCGCGGACAGTGAGAAGAAAGAGATCTACTACATTGTCGGTGAAGATGAGAAGATACTCAGAAACTCACCGTTGCTTGAAGCCTACAAGAAAGCAGGCATCGAAGTGCTGATCATGGATGACAAGGAGATCGATACGATCGTAGCACCGACGATTGGTGAGTATAAAGGGTGGCAGTTCAAGGATATCACAACCATAGAGGCACCTGAGAGCAAGAGTGAAGAGGAGCGAGAGGAGATCGCCAAGGCATTCGAGCCTCTGACCAAGAAACTCAAAGAGGCATTGGGTGAGGAGGTCAAAGAGGTGAAAGTCTCTACCCGTCTGACAGAGTCACCTTCATGTGTACTCAAAGATGCTTCCGATCCGATGGCCGGTATGGCAGAGATATTCGCTCAGATGGGACAGGAGGTACCGGAGATACCACTGATACTGGAGATCAACCCTGAGCATGAGGTGATTAAAAAACTCGAGAAAGTCGAGGATGAAAAACTCTTTGGCGATATGGCGCATATCCTTTTGGACGGTGCCAAACTTGCCGAAGGCATGGAGCCCAAAGACAAAGTGTCATTTGCACACAGAGTAGCGGATATCGCTGCGAAAGTACTGTAGATGTTATTGTCTCTGCCCGTTGCTTTTGCAAGCAGAGCAGAGGCTAAAGCATGGTTTTGAAAGTATCGAATACCAAGGGGTGAGAACCGTAATTGCCTTGGTAATAGTCACAGTCGATTTGTTTTAGATAGTCAAGCACTTCGGCATCTTCCACTCCTTCAGCGAGGACTTTCATATGGAACTTCTTGCCAATCGCCACAACAGATTCTACAATCATAGCATCCCCAATATCTTTATGTATATTCATAACAAAGGACTGGTCGATTTTGATCATATCTACAGGAAGTTCTTTGAGATATGCCAGAGAGGAGTAGCCCGTACCAAAGTCATCGATAGAAAAAGTAAATCCAAATGCTTTGAGTTCATTGATCTTATGGATCGCCTCTTTGATATTCTGCATAATCCCGCTTTCTGTCAGTTCAAGCTCGATCCACTCGGGATTGATATGGTACTTTTGCATCAGAAGCATAAGCCTTTCTACAAAATAGGGTTGTAAAAAATGGATAGTACTGACATTGACTGCGATATGATGCAGAGGGAAGCCTCCCTGCTCTTTAACAAGGAGATTGATCTCTTGAAATATCTTTTCAAAGATGGACTCTTCAAGTTTGATGATGACCCCGCTCTCTTCAGCGATCGGAATAAATTTGGAAGGAGAGATCATCCCTTTTTCGGGATGCTGCCAGCGTACTAGGGCTTCTGCACCGATGGTTTTGCCGGTTTTGATATCCATCTGGGGCTGGTAGCAGATTGAGAGCTCATCGTTCTTGATCGCCTTGTGGATCTCATTTTCCAGCATCAACTGCTCTTTGGCGTAGATACTCATACTGCTTTGATAGAACTTGACAGTACCTCTGGCACTCTTTTTGGCTTCATACATGGCTGTCTCGGCACGTTTGAGGATATCGTAGGCACTGAGATCGTCATTGTTGAATAACACAGCCCCGATTGTAAAGGTGAGATGATACTCTTCATCGGCGATATTCAGCGGCTGGGAAAAGTGCCGGTTAATCGTTTCGATATATTTCTCCGTCATGATACGCGACTGCTGCTCATCCATATGCAGTGAGGGGATCAATATGACAAATTTATTGCCGCTGACTCTGGCGAAGATCTCTCTGCTTCCTACGATACCTTCAATCCGATGTACAACCTGTTTGAGGAGATGGTCACCCACATGATGCCCGTAGGTCTCGTTGACTTTTTTGAAGTTGTCTATATCAAGAAAGAGCAGTGCCGCATACTCCTCATGCGGATTGCGTTCGGAGAGAAAGTGTTTGAGTTTGTCCATGAGGAGTGTACGGTTTGGAATCTTTGTTAGCATATCATAGTAGGCGTTGCGTATCATCTGCTCTTTGGCTGTGATCTCATTGGTAATATCATTGACGATCGTGATACCTCCGGCGACATTGCCTTCGGCATCCATCATAGGTACGGTAGAGAGGTTGACATAGAGATTGTTGTTGGTGTGCAGTACCTCAAAAGGACCTCTGTATTTTCCTGTTTTCCCCCCAAAGACATCCTCATGGGCTTTGATAACCTGAGGATTGCTAAGACCATGCAAGTTGATGCCGATAAGGTCATTTTTTCCCTTTGCTTTGTTCATCTGCAAAAAGTGGGTATTGATATCCTGAAGCTCGAGATCCTTGTTGTAATAGTAGATACCTACAGGGGCACGCTCAAAGAGAGAGAAGAAGCGCTCTTTGAGTTTTTCATGTGTTTGTTTGATCGTGATGAAATGTTGACGATTGTTGAGTGAATTGTTGATGATATTACCGTAATAGTTGGCGAAGATGATCATCATAAGCAGCAGGGCGAGAACTACATAGCCTATCGTAGTATAGATAGGCTCTTCCATGAAAAAGAGACGTGCGACCAAGGGTGTATAGGTGACCATGACATAGGTAAGCAGCAGATCTTTTTTGGAAGCCAGTACCCCCATGGATGAGAATCCGATAGCGAAAAGAAAGAGCATGACAACCATCTGATTCATCAAGTCGTGTTCGGGAAATAGCAAAAAGGCGGCACTGCCCCAGACGATACCGTTGAGCAGGATATTGGTGTAGTACTTATCCAGCCAGATATCGGCATCTCTGAGCTTGTTCTCTTCAGGCTCATTTTTGAACCGGTAGTAGTGGTAGAGCTGATAGAGGAAAAGTATCAGTGTGACAGAGAGCCAAATAATAATGGAGCGCAGATCAATGACATTGAACTGTATTGCGCTGAGCAGAAAAGCACCGAGCACATTCCCCAAAAGTATGATCGGCAGTGAGATATAGTAAAAGCTCAGTTTGTCATATAACAGACGCTCTTTGAAGGATGCTTCCAGCTCCTGATCGATACTCTTCTCCAACGCTAATCCTTTGAGGTTATTTGCACGGGTTTTTTCCGACTACTATGCCGAAATGCTACTTAGATAGCAAAAGAAACAGTTTATGTTTTTGTACTATATCACAAGTGCAATTAGAAAAGAGTGTGGTGAATCCGGACTAAGAAATCGGGTGTTGCAAAGTATTCCCGACAGTTCGGTATGATCCTTCTCTTCTGTGTTGCAAATAGATTAAACAAAAGGATGAAATATGGCAGTAGTTGGATTTACAAAATTGGAATCGCTTTTTAGAAAAGCGGCAGGTTTGGATATCAAAAAAGGGCATGCAAAGGATATCACCGATATCGTAGAGCAGAAGCTTGTCGATCTTCTCATTGCAGGAGAGCGCAATGCAAATATGAACGGACGTGACGTGATCTGGGAGGCAGACCTGCCTATCACCAAAGGGCTGCAGGAGACCATTATAGCGTTCAAAAAGCTGGAGGAGGAGATAGATCTGCAGGATGTATTGGATACGCTGACCACTTTCCCTCCGTTGAAGTATCCCTATTCGGCAGAACTGGAAGCGAAGTTGCCGGAGATTACTGGGGCTTTGCTGGTTGTTATGGCAAAGATCATGAAAGAGGTCGATGACAACGATAGAGCAGTCGATCACAAAACGATCGAGACAACAAAGAGAATCATGGATCTCACACTCTAAATTGAAAAGGAGAACAAACGATGGTACGTTATAGCTTATTTACAAATAACAAAGAGATGCTGGATAAATTCAGTAAATATTCGAAGATCTATGGGGTGATTTTTCTCTTGATCGGATTGGCGGGAATATTCTATCCTGCCGTAATGTCATTAGCAACAGCAATTTTTTATGGTTGGCTACTGATGTTTAGTGCTATTATGATGGCACTACATACTTGGCAGACCAATAAGAAAGATTGGCTTGGCTGGCTCAAGTCCTTTATCTTCTTTATCGTAGGTGCGATGATCGTGATCTATCCCACAGCGGGTGTAGCGGCATTGGGTCTTATGTTCGCAGTCTATTTCTTGATGGATGCTTTTGCGTCATTTACGCTGGCATTTGAGCTCAAGCCTGCATCAATGTGGTGGATTTCACTGCTCAACGGGATACTTTCAGTGGCGATAGGACTCTACTTTATTATAGGCTGGCCGATCAGCTCTATCTTCCTAGTTGGGTTCTTGGTGGGTGTAAGTCTCTTCTTTGACGGCATTGCATTGCTTACGATGAGTAAAGTTGCAAAAGAGGTTGAAAAAGAGAGATAATCTCTTGATCTGTTCCCTTTGGGGACAGATATCTTCAATATACAATCAAACTTTAGATATGATCTACTACGAAAATATCAATGAGATGAGATCATCAGTCAGATGATATCTCTTTCGCGAACGAAAAAGGATTTTCTTGAATACATCTTCCCTCAAAACTAAACGTTCACCGCAACGCTTAGCCACGATTATCTCTACATCAGTAGCGACTTTTCTGGTACTGGTCAAACTGGTCATAGGTATCATGAGCGGTTCTGTAGCAGTACTGGCATCTGCGATCGACTCTATCCTCGATACGATCGTTTCGATCTTCAACTATTTTGCGATTAAAAAAGCGGAAGAGTCTCCTGATGACAAGTACCCCTACGGCAAAGGAAAGATCCAGGCGATCGCCGGGGTGATCGAGGGGACGATCATTACGATATCGGGGCTCTTTATCATCTATGAGGGTATCGATAAAATTCTTCACAAAAAAGAGACGGCACTGCTGACCCCCTCTATCATCGCGATGACTATCTCGATCGTAGTGACCTTCTTTCTGGTGCGTTATCTGCTCAAGGTCGCCAAAGAGACAGGCAATATTGTCATCAAGGCGGATGCGGTACACTATCAGACCGACCTTTTGAGCAACGGGGCAGTGCTACTCTCTCTGGTACTGGTCAAGTTCACAGGTCTTGACTGGATCGATGCGATTTTCGGTATCGGTATCGGTATCTATATCATCAAAGAGGCATACGGCATCATCTACGAAAGCATCGGTATCCTGCTCGATCGTGCTTTGGATGAAGAGATCGTAGAGAAGATCAAGGAGATCATCAGTTCGCATCCAGAGGTACAGGGGTACCACTGGCTCAAAACACGTACAGACGGCACGACCAACTTTGTTGAGTTCCATATGGTACTGCGCCCCAATATGCTGCTGCTTGAGGCACACCGTATCGCAGATGAGATCGAAGAGAAGATCGTCTGTCTGGAGCCCAAAAAGCGCTGGGTGATCACTCCGCACTTCGATCCCTACGACGACGAAGATGTCAATGATGCACTGCTGAACGGACATCCGCCTTTTGCCGCATGCAAACAGATAATGGATCAAGAGGAGTCCTAAGTTGCCCCGGTCTATATATCTCCTCTCACCGATTGCCAAGGAGGGGGTATGCTCTCTGCCTATGATTTCGTTTGAGACGACAGCGAAGCAGATCGATTTTCAGGGGTGCGATACACTGATGTTCACCTCCAAGCAGGCGGTTGTCACAGCAGAGGAGATAGACAAAAAGTGGCGCAACTATCCTTCGATCGCTATCGGCAAGGCAACAGCGGGGATGATAGAAACGCTAGGCGGCACACTTCTCTATCAGCCGGAAAACTTTTACGGTAAAACCCTCAGTGAAGATATCGCCAAAATATTTCGAGACCGGAAGATTCTCTATCTGCGTCCCAAAGAGATATCGTTCGATGCCAAAAGTCATCTTGCTAAAGAGGGGATCACACTTTTTGAGCAGATCATCTACGAGACAAAGTGTGTCCGCTATGCATCATCGCAACGTCCGCCCAAAGATGCGGTGATCATCTTCACTTCACCCTCTACGATTCGCTGTTTTTTGGAGAACTTCGCATGGGAGAGCAGCTATACGGCGGTGGTGATCGGTCAGGCAACGCTGGAGCATCTTCCTCCGAGTGCGGATTATGTTGTAGCCGACAGACCCCTGATCGATGCCTGCATCGCAAAAGCAAGAGAGGTTTCACTCACCTCTAACCCCAAATAGGTTATAATCTACCCAAGAGGCAATCGCCTCTTTTGCCTGAGTGGAGCGACCACTGTATATGGGGTCCAACATTAAATCTTAGTGGGACATGTAGCCTCTCGGTGTGCGGATGTCTTCGTTTGAGTTCCGGAAACGGAACGAGAAGATATCCCCTAAAGAGAGGCTCTCTCCTGCGCTGTTGGCTTATTAGGGCCGACTTTAAACAGAACGCCCACTCGGGTATTCATTAGTTACCGTCATTGCACGCATAGGCTTTCCAAAAGCTTTTCGACGTACATTTGAGTACGCCTTCAAACCTTTTGAAAACCCTCTGCGCACAAGCACGGCAACTACTGACACAATAAATATATGGTATTGTTTACTAAACGGGAGAATCACAAGCATGAAGATATTGATCATAGGCAGCGGCGGTCGTGAGTATGCTATAGGTAGAGCACTCAAGCAGGATGAAAATGTAGAGAAGATATGGTTTGCACCGGGTAACGGAGCGACGGATGAGCTGGGAGAGAATCTCGATATCACCGATTTTGATGCACTGGCGGATTTCGCGGAGGCAAACGGGGTGGATCTGACAATAGTCGGTCCTGAAGCACCTCTGGTTGAGGGGATTGTCAATGTGTTTAAAGCAAGAGGCTTGACGATCTTTGGACCTACTGCCAAAGCGGCACAGCTTGAGGGATCCAAGATCTTTATGAAGAACTTCCTGGCACGTCACAATGTCCCTACGGCAAGATATATCGAGACAGATTCTCTTGAGGATGCCTACAGCTTTATCAACTCGCTTGAAGCACCTATCGTTGTCAAGGCAGATGGTCTTTGCGGTGGCAAAGGGGTGATCATCGCACAGAGCCACGATGAGGCGAAAAAAGCAGCAGGCGAAATGCTCTCGGGCAATGCTTTCGGCGAAGCGGGTACAAAGATCGTCGTCGAAGAGTTCCTTGACGGTTATGAGCTCTCCGTTTTTGCCATATGTGACGGGAAAGACTATGTGGTACTGCCTGCGGCACAGGATCACAAGCGACTGCTCAACAATGATGAAGGCCCCAATACCGGCGGTATGGGAGCCTATGCGCCGACACCTCTGGTCAACGAGGATATCTACCGAAAACTCGACGAGCGTGTGATCAAGCCGACTCTTAAAGGGATGGAAGAGGAGGGGATGCCTTTTACCGGCGTGCTCTTCATTGGTGTAATGGTGGTCAAGGGTGAGCCTATTATTTTGGAGTACAATGTCCGTTTCGGTGACCCTGAGTGCGAAGAGTTGATGCCGCTGCTCAAATCCCCGGCAAGCGAGCTCTTCTACAAAGCGGCAACAGGTGATCTGAAAAATGCCAAGATCGAATTCCATGACAAGTATGCGGTAGGTGTAGTGATGGCAAGCAAAGACTACCCCTACAAAAGTTCTCCTCCGGCGGAGATCATCATCGATGAGATCCATCATGAGGATGTCAGAGAGAATACCCATATCGCCTTTGCCGGTGTCAGCCGCGGAGAGGATGGCAAGCTTTATGCGACAGGTGGACGTGTCCTGGTCTGTGTAGGATTGGGTGAGAGCATCAAAGAGGCGCGTGACCGCGCTTATATGCTGGTGGGACAAGTCCACTTTGCCGGCAAACAGTGCCGTACCGATATCGCCTATCAGGCGCTATAGCCGCAAACGTTTTTTAACGAAGGATCCCCTGATGCACATGAGATTTTGTCTACATGAGATTGTT
The DNA here is from genome assembly GCA_015490315.1 of Sulfurovum sp. Taxonomy (GTDB): domain Bacteria; phylum Campylobacterota; class Campylobacteria; order Campylobacterales; family Sulfurovaceae; genus Sulfurovum. Next base: position 27,558 of record WFYB01000052.1, read on the forward strand.
TTTATCTACTGGGCAAGGTAGACAAATGTGTAGATTGTGCCTTGTTGCAGTATGGGTTTTCTATAGTTTATACAGTGTGGCATGGGCAGCCCAACCACAATCCAAAATAGAGATCTTGGCAAAAACGATCCATTCAACCAAAGAGAGAATGGAAGCAAAAGAGGGTGTCGTTGTCTATTATGATGATGCCGTGATCAAGGCGGAGCGTGCCTCTTTTGACAAAAACAAAAAACTGCTGGTACTTGAAGGCAATGTCGAGTTTATAGGATACAAAGGTACTAAAGAGCATACCAGACGGATGGAGATCCATACAGAGCACAACCGTGTCTCCTTTCAAAACCTCTTTCTTGCAAGTGACAATGATATCTGGCTCTATGCACAAAAGGCGGAGCGGAGCGAAGGAAACTATACGCTTGGAAAGACGATCCTTTCAAGTTGTGATATCGATGATCCCCTGTGGGAACTGCGTTTTTCACACGCTTTTTATGATGCCAACCGAAAATATATGAAGATATACGGTGCCAAAGCCTATTTTCTGGAGATGCCGATCTTCTATTTCCCCTATATGGCATTCTCCACCAACCGTGAGCGTACATCGGGTTTTCTTTTCCCTCTGCTTGGGTATTCCGGGACAGAGGGATTTGTCTATGAACAACCCTTTTTCTGGGCGATCGATCCCAGTATGGATCTCGAGATCAATCCGCAGATACGTACCAACCGTAGCGCGGGGGTCTATAGTACTTTCAGGTTTGTCGATACCCCAAACTCGGGAGGGATGCTACGCACAGGGTATTTCCGTGACAAAAAGAGCTATCTGATAGCGCAGCAGCAGACCCAAGATGAGCACTACGGCTTTGAGTTTAACTATCACTCGGCAGATTTTCTGCAGCAGTATAGACCCAAAGGGTACAGTGACGGGCTCTATGTCAATATGACCCTGCTCAATGATATTGACTATCTCAACCTCCAAAAGAGTACCTTGAGTCACTTTGGATTGACACCGCTTCAGGAGTCGCGTCTCAACTACTTTTTACACAACGAGAACTACTACTACGGGATCAATGCTAAATATTTTATCGATACGCGAAAATCGGACAATGACGATACCCTTCAGATCCTTCCATCTATGCAGTTTCATAAATATCTGAATCATTTTTTATGGAAGCAGCTTACCTACAGTTTTGATATGAAGTTCAACCACTATGATAGGAAAAAGGGTGCAACACTCAAACAGGTAGAGATGCGTCTGCCTCTGGAGTATACCTACGCATTGTTTGATGACTATCTTCGTTTCTCGTTGGGTGAAGAGTTCTATTACAGCAAATTCTACTTTGACAACGGGAACTTTAACGAAAATATTTTTCAGTACTACAGCAATATCCATAAATTGAAACTCTTTACCGATTTGACGAAACACTATAGCGGTTTTACGCATGTGCTGCAGCCCTCTCTGACCTATCTCTATCCGGGCAATGAGATTGAACGCCCTGTCTCTTTCGCATCACTGGGTGATGCGCAAAAAGCATTGTTTACTGTGGGCTTACCCAAAGAGCAGTATCAATTTGCGCTGAGTCACTATTTCTACAATGCAAAAACAGAATTGGTCTTCTACCAGCGGCTCTTTCAAAACTATTATGTCAACGGACCGATACATTTCTCCGATCTGGGCAATGAGATGCAGTACAACTGGAACGGATGGCGTTTTTACAATGATATGCTCTACTCTGTGGAGTATGGTAAAATCCGAAGATCATCGATCCACATTTCGAGACAGCAGGAGGGGTACAACTTCACCATCGGACACTCTTACAAACAGGTATTGGCGGATCAGCCCGATGATGTGAGCGCCAATGACATTCTTTTCGACTTCTCGTATAGGTGGGACGACAAGATAGATCTCTACGGCGGCTTTTCCTACAGTCTCAATCGAACATCCGATACACAATGGCATATCGGAGGTAAATATACAAGAAATTGTTGGAGTGCGGGAGTATCTATGCGCAAAGAGCTCGTTCCCAGACCAAGCGGATATACCAAAGAGAGCAATCTCTATGTGCAGTTGAACTTTATCCCGTTTGGCGGCATAGGAACGGGGGAGTGACTGTATGAAAACGCCCGTTGAAGAGATAAGCGAAGCACTGGAGATACTGGAGCTCCCCAAGCTTATTACCAAAGAGGACATCAAGCGGCAGTACCATTTCCTGGCAAAGCGGTACCATCCTGATCTCGGCGGTGATCTGCAGCGGATGGAGCGTATCAATGATGCCTACCGGATTTTGATGAAGTATATAGAAGAGTTTCGTTATACTTTTGATGAAGAAGAGATAAGCAAACAGTTTCCAGAGGTAGATTATGTCAAACAGCACAGACCGTGATTACTATTTTGAAGATAGAGAAGATGCCGCAGCTAAGTTGATAGAGACCCTTCCGCTGGATATCCTCAGGAACAATGAGACAGTGGTGATCGGTGTAAGTGAGGGGGGTGTCTTTTTTGCCGACAAGATCGCGCAGGCGACACGGTCACAGATGGATATACTGCTTACTGAACCGATCTGCGCCCCCAACAATCCCGAACTCTCTATCGCGATGATATCCGAGACCGAAGAGGTTGTGATGCACAAGGCACTGATCGATGCCTTTGACATCTCGGAGGATTTTGTCTACAGTGAAGCCCAGCGCAAATATGATGAAGAGGTGCTCAGCTATGTCTACAGATACCGAAAAGGCAAGGATCTGGTCTCTTTGGAGGGCAAGTATGTGGTACTGGCAGATGAGTGTATCGAGACGGGACTGACGATGATGGTCGCACTCAAGTCTGTCATTGCCAGAGGCGCAAAAAATATCTATATCGCGACACCGATACTCGACCAAGCCGTTTATCAAAATCTGCTGAGTGTCTGTGACGGGGTATTTTGCCCTCATAAGATACAACACTATATTTCGATAGAATACTATTATAAGAATTTTGAGAAGATGACATTTGAGGAGATCTCCCGGATCGTCGATCTCTATGAGAATAAAAAAGGAAAGCAAACAGATGCAAGCAAAGAGCGTTGAAATCAATGTCAACAATTTGGACGAGATTTATGAGTTTAACAAGATAGCCAAACAGGCAAGCGGTGCAGTGATGTACCGACAGGGCAAAGCCGTTTTGATCGCGGCAGTAGCGATCGATGAAAAGGCGGTCGATGAGGATTTCCTTCCTCTGACGGTGCAGTATATCGAGAAATCCTATGCGGCGGCGAAGATCCCCGGAGGATTTATCAAGCGTGAGACCAAACCGGGTGATTTTGAGACATTGACTTCACGGATCGTTGACCGCTCACTCAGACCGCTCTTTCCTGACGGTTTTCACTACCCTGTGACGATCACAGTAATGGTTGTCAGCAGTGACAGCGAAGTCGATATGCAGGTAGCGGCACTCCATGCGGCTTCTGCAGCACTGTATGTATCGGATATCCCGGTGACTCAGAGTATCGCTGCTGTGAGACTCGGGAAGATTGACGGAGAACTTGTGGTCAACCCTACATTGTCTCAGCAGGATGAGAGTGTCCTCGATCTGTTGGTGGTCGGATCGGGCAGGGATGTGATCATGATCGAAATGCGCACGATCGCGTCTGAGGTGATCGATGATATCGAGATCGATCCCGTACTCGACCCTGTGGTGAGCAGCGTGCCTATGGTACTTGAACATCAGGAGTGCAATGAGCTTGATGAAGAGGCACTTGTAGAAGCCATTGCCTTGGCAAAGGAGAAGATCGACGCAGTATCCAAAGCGTATGAGAGTGCGTTTGCGGAGTTTGTGAGAGAACCGCTGGCGCTGGAAATCGCAGATGAGAAGATCGATGAGGTACTCTATGACTATATCGCCAAACACTTTGCCGAAGATATCGAAAAAGCGATCTCTCACATGGCAAAGAGCGAACGTTCAACCGAGCTGAAAAAGGTACGTACCAAGATACTCGAACAGCTTGAAGCAGAGGGACTCGAAGCAGACAAAGAGCTGGTATCCAAAGTCCTCGAACGCTACAAGAAAACCGTGGTGCGCAGCCAGATACTGGACAAACATATCAGAGCTGACGGCAGAAAGCTCGATGAGGTACGCCCGATCTCGATCGAGACCAACCTGCTTCCGTCTGTACACGGCTCCTGCCTCTTTACACGCGGACAGACGCAGGTGCTTGTCACCGCGACACTGGGCGACAAAAAGGATGCCCAGATGTTCGAGCTGATCACCGACAAGCAGAGCAGATCGGAGCACTTCATGGTGCATTACAATTTCCCGGGCTTCTCAGTAGGGGATGCGAAGTTTATCGGTGCGCCGGGTCGTAGAGAGCTGGGACACGGCAACCTCGCTAAGCGTGCGCTCGAGCCTGCAATCCCTCTGGACTTTGACGGTACGATCAGACTGGTATCGGAAGTGTTGGAGAGCAACGGCTCCTCCTCTATGGCGACGATCTGCGGCGGTTCACTCGCACTGCGCTCTGCTAATATTGAGATGGTAGACCTTGTTGCGGGTATCGCAATGGGACTGGTCACTGACGGTGAACGCTATGCGGTACTGACCGATATCATGGGGCTCGAGGATCATGACGGCGACATGGACTTCAAGGTAGCGGGTACCTCCAAGGGGATCACGGCACTGCAGATGGATATCAAGCTTGGCGGTATCGACCTTGGCATCCTCAAAGATGCACTGATTCAGGCAAACAAAGGCAAGCAGCATATCCTCTCGATCATGAAAGAGGCAGAGGCGAATATCCAGGAGAGTACCGCACTTCCAGCAACAGAGCACTTCTCTATTCATCCGAGCAAGATCGGTGAGATCATCGGCAAAGCGGGAGCAACGATCCGGGATATCATCGAGAAATTCGAAGTGAGTATCGATCTTGATCGAAGTGAAGGCAAAGTCAAAGTCTCCGGAGAGGACAAAGAGAAGGTAGCCGCCGCCAAAGCACATATCCAGAAGATCGCAGAAGCGCCGGTCAAGCAGCAAATGACCTATGAACCGGGCAAGATCTACAAAGGAAAGGTCAAACGCATCGTTGATTTCGGTCTCTTTGTCGAGATGCCGGATGGCTACGATGCCCTGCTACACATCTCCAAGATCGCCAAAGGGCGCATCAACGATCTGCAAGAGCGTTACAAAGAGGGTGATGAGATCGATGTCGTCGTGCTGGAGCAAAAAGGTAAAAAAGTAGAGCTTGCAACACCGGAGTATTTAGCCTGATTTAACACAATACCTGCTATACTTTCGCCGTTTAATGAAGTGATAAGTAGGGAAATCGGTTGCATTTATGTGCCGGTTGGCAGTGGTGACACTGTTTACGCTATCCGAACGGACTTCTAAAACAGTCGAAGAGACTTAAACTCTATTAATAAAAAGGATACAAAATGAAAAAGTTTTTCTTACTTTTCTTGGCACTCGGTGCTGTTGCTTTCGCCGGTGAAGGTGAATCTATGATCAAAGCATACTCTGTAGTCGCTGCAGGTGTTGGTCTCGGTCTTGCTGCTCTTGGTGGAGCGATCGGTATGGGTCACACTGCTGCTGCAACTATCGCTGGTACAGCGAGAAACCCAGGTCTTGGCGGTAAATTGATGACTACAATGTTCATTGCACTTGCTATGATCGAAGCGCAGGTTATCTATACACTTGTTATCGCGCTTATCGCACTTTATGCAAATCCATTTATCGGATAAGTTTTAAAGCTATTTTTTAAGGTTGTGCGGGTATAATCCCGTCACAACTTTTGTTCAAGTCCTGATCAGACTTTCAAAACGATCGCTACATTTCAGATATGCGTCAGTGGTGGAACGGTAGACACGCCAGCTTGAGGGGCTGGTGGGCATTAGCCCGTGGAGGTTCAAATCCTCTCTGACGCACCATCATCATAAAATCCCCAAAATGACACAATTTCTTCTCTCAATGAGATAAAAAACCTTCGCCCATTCAAATCATAAGTGCAATTCACATCTAAATTAAGCAGCTACTTCTTTAGCGTATTCTTCCGCCCATTCAAATCATAAGTGCAATTCACATCTAAATTAAGCAGCTACTTCTTTAGCGTATTCTTCGAAAAAGACCTCATAAGGTGTCCTGAATCCAAGTACCTTCCGTGGTCTGTGATTTAACTTTTCCTGTATGGTAATGATTTCCTCCTTTGAAACTTTTGTAAAGTCAGTTTTTTTA
>WFYB01000053.1 GCA_015490315.1 Sulfurovum sp.
TCTTTACGGAACATCTCAACACCGGTAACAGTTGTTTTCTGAGTGTCTTTGAGACCAACGATCTCAACATCATCACCAACACATACCTGACCACGGTCAACTTTACCAGTAACAACTGTACCACGACCCTGAATTGTAAAGATATCTTCGATTGGCATCAAGAAGTCTTTGTCAGTTTCACGTACAGGCTCTGGAATGTAGTTGTCTACTTCGTCCATAAGTGCAAGAATCTTTTCAGACCATGGTCCGATATTACCTGCTTTAGCCTCTTCAAGCGCCTGGAATGCAGAACCTGCTACGATTGGTGTATCATCACCCGGGAAGTCATACTCAGAAAGAAGTTCACGTACTTCCATCTCTACGAGCTCGAGCATCTCTTCTTTATCCTCTTCGTCAAGCTGATCTTCTTTGTTGAGGAATACAACGATATAAGGTACACCTACCTGCTTAGAGAGAAGGATGTGCTCTCTTGTCTGAGCCATTGGTCCGTCAGTCGCAGCGATAACGAGGATCGCACCGTCCATCTGAGCAGCACCTGTAATCATGTTCTTAACGTAGTCGGCGTGACCTGGACAGTCTACGTGAGCGTAGTGTCTTGTGTCAGTTTCGTATTCTACGTGAGAAGTCGCGATCGTGATCCCTCTTTCTCTCTCTTCTGGAGCGTTATCGATCTGATCATAGTCCATAAGCGCTGTGTCATTTTTAGTTGCGAGAACCGCTGTAATTGCAGCAGTCAGTGTAGTTTTACCGTGGTCAACGTGACCGATAGTACCGATGTTAACGTGCGGTTTCGTACGTTCGAATTTTTCTTTAGCCATGCTTTTCTCCTAGCGTAAATGTTTTAAAGGCGTAATTATACCTAAATTTTCTTAGACCCCATACCCATATGGACAAAACTGTTACACGGCTGTAATACTTTTGTCCATACTGTGTTGGGTGGAGCCCATAGTGAGACTTGAACTCACGACCTCTTCCTTACCAAGGAAGTGCTCTACCCCTGAGCCATATGGGCGACTGTACCTGATGTAGTGTCTGTGTTTATTGCATCGTAAACATCATGGGATATTTATCAATGAATAAATAGTTTGGAAAGCTAGTATGTGAAGTAGTTCATTGTGTTAAGTACATAATTCACACAGCTCCCAGTTTATGGAGCGGGAGACGGGACTCGAACCCGCGACCCTCAGCTTGGAAGGCTGACGCTCTAGCCAACTGAGCTACTCCCGCGTCTTCTATGATACTTAACAAATGGTGGTGAGTGGAGGATTCGAACCTCCGAAGGCGAAAGCCAGCAGATTTACAGTCTGCCCTCGTTGGCCACTTGAGTAACTCACCACATTGTTGTTTGTCTTTACTGGTCAAACACTGATAATTATATTTCGTGGAGCTGGTGAAGGGACTTGAACCCCCGACCTGCTGATTACAAATCAGCTGCTCTAGCCAACTGAGCTACACCAGCACCATCATTCCGAGGTCTTGCACTCAAAATGGACGGGAATTATAGACAAAAAAACTTTTAATGTCAAGAGAATTTTGATCTTTTTTTAAAAAATCTCTTTTTTTCTCTCTTATGAAAATGTTGTATCCTTTGAGAAACCAAGATAGCTTTCTATATCTTCTTCTATTTTCTCTTTGAGCCAAGCGGGTTCTACAATCAATAGATGAGGAATCCAATACTTCACCACCGAGAGTATCTCCATCCTATGGGTAATGCGCACACTAAAGATCATCGTCCCGTCACTGCACAAACTCTCTATCTTTTGAGTCGGAAGCGGGCGGCGTTTGAAATATTTGGCAGCAACCTTATCAGCATAAAGCTTGACCTCAAACGGCTCTATATCGGGTTGGAACCATATCGAAAAAGCATTTTCAAGCAGCGCTTCCAAAGCACTGTCTGCTACAAACGTCTCTTCGGTCAGCGTCAAATTAGCAAGATTTTTAAGATAATACTTTTTGAGTGTATCCTCATTGAGAGCGATCAAATACCAGAACCCCTCGAAGTTTGCAACCTTAAGCGGCTTGATCTTGGTAGTATATGCGGGTCTACGTTCATCATTGTAGCTGCAGTTGATCACTCTCTTTTCTCTAATAGCCTGCTCTATGCACTGAAGATCGCCAAACCTGTCACTGATATCCTCGATATTGAGTTTGGTATAGATGGGGTTGAAGTCTTCATTCTTTATCTTGGAGAGAAGTGTGTGCGCTTTTGCAAAGAAGCTGCCGCCGATACCTTCTGCGATCTTTTCTATGATAGCAAGCACAAGCTCCTCTTCGATCGATCTGCTTTTTTCGATCCTGTAGCCCTCTTGCATCTTCCATCTCTTTTTCTCCTGATAGATCGGAAAGCTGACAAGGCGTTCATTGAAATCACGCTGAATGGTTCTCACACTGACATTGAACTCCTCCACAAGCTCCGTTACTGAGAGAGCTTCCCCTTCGTTGAGCCGGGAGAGGATAGTAATAAGCCGTGTGAGGATCTTGTCATAATCATGTCTATAGGGCATGTGCCATACCTCTATGCTTGTTCTGTTTCTATGATCTTTATGATCTCTTGCTCACTTCTCCTAAAATGCTCTACCAATGCTATTACCTCATCAGAGAGACCCTTAACATATTCTTTAAACTTTTTATCATCAAAAAGATCATAGCTGGGCTCTTTCTGATCCTTGCGGTAAAATCGTATATTTTGTTGCGAAGGTTTATAGATATTTTTTTTCTCGATAGTCCATTTTAAACCTATCTCAATACAAATATCGCGCAATTTTCCTTGAGGCTCAAGACTCTTCTCTTTGGTATCAAAAAATTGTGCTCCCAGCAAAATGCCTTTCTCTGAGTGTGTATCTATGGTCAACCATATTAATGCCCCATTGTTATAGTTTTTTTTAAGTGCAAAACCAACCCAATTGGGCTTTTTGTATGTGTTTTCAATTGTCTCAAGTACTTTATCTTCAGAGAGTATTTTCCCATCTTCATCGGACCAAATATTATAACAATCTAAATATTCAAACCCATAAAGGTTATCCCTCTCTTCCAATGCTTCTCTCAACGCTTCCCAAAACGCCTTCTCTTTTTTTGCCCACAGTCTCGGATACTCCTCGGCAATCTTTTGCATCGCCTCTACATCTTTGGGGTCTCTGATCAATCTTTCCATCTCTTCCTCCATCTCTTTTGGTAGCCTATTGGTCAATTTTTTTATCAGGTTGCTATAGTGTATCAGCCCCTCTCGCAATGAGGGGATAGTCGCGCTCTTTTCGATACACTCTTCAAGCCAGTTGAGGATATCGGTTTCAAACGAGATAAGCGTATAGTCTTCCTCTACCTTTAGCTTGCCTTTTGTACTCTTCTCTCCTGCCTCATATCCAGTCAGTGTCAGGTAGTATAGCTTTGGCTTTTGAGTACTGTTGCATCTTTTCTCCAGTTCTTTCTTGTAATCTTTGAGTTGCTCCTCCTGATCTCCGGCATCGATCTTCATCTCAATCCCAATCTGATGTTCTTCGCTCTTTATGACAAAATCGATCCTTCTGTTTCTACCTACATATCTCGTAAGATCCTCTCTCTTTACATCTAACACATCTTCACCCGGCAGATTGAGTACACTGGAGAGAAAAAGCTGCAAGAACAACTCCCCCTGCCCATGCGAACCGTTCGGATTGAGTAGTTCATAGATAAACTTTGAGTGCGTCTCTACCTCTTTTCTCTCCATATCCAAAATAGAGAAAATGTTGAAGTTTTCACCATTGAGCCTCTTGATCGCATCGTATTTCTCATTGAGCGTTGCGACCTGTGCGATGAGCGTTTTTATCTGTTGTTCCATCTTCTGCTTCCTTCCTTTGTTATTTGCATTTTAGCGATAGATTCCAAAATATTGACTTTCCCAGCCACCTATGATCTCCATGACCGTTTCCGAAAGCACAGCGTTGGCAATGCCTTTTGCCTGTACCACTTTAAAGCACCGCAACTCGATCGCATACTTCAGCTCACCCTCTTGGAAGATACCGTAGATGATCGCTTGTCGTTGATGAATGCGCTTGGCATAGCTAAACATACAGTTATGAAGGGTTTTTGACCAAGCATCCAACTCTCTCACCGTAAGAGGCAACCTGAACTCCAACCCTCCATAGTGTTGACAAGCCGAGAGATAGATAGGCTCATAGTCAAACTTCTCTTTGGTAGCTTTCCGATACGATCTGATCTGATATACCCTAACAATCTCATCATGCAGATTTTGGACAGTCAATTTCACCTTTGTAAATTCCCGTTCAAATGTGTTTATGTCTCTACGCACCTGCAGCATCCTCAAGCAATCTTCAAAAAGACGCATATTGCTATCTTGCGAAGTGTCATCCTGTATATCATGCACAAAAAGTTTGACAATCTGTTTTTGGCTGTAATATCTTTTTAGAAACCTTATCAGCACCATAGCCGTAGAATATGTGTCAGCCTCAAAGAGTGCCTGCTTTATGGCGGGCGGAAGCAAAAAGAGCTTTGCAAGCAGATCGACATTATCAATCGTTCTTGAAAAAACATAGTCGCTATAGGGATAGTAGTATCCCGTCTGCTGCATCATATCGGCATAGCCTTGATAGAGGTTTTTTCTTAAGATCTTCTCTTTTCTTCCGTTGGTAATACTATGCAACGCCTCTTTGGGCGTCACAGGCTTAGGAAAATCTAGGCATACTCCCTCCATCTTCCAAAAGAAAAACGAATGCCATTGAAACATGGGATGCGCAAGAAAAAATTGAACATACCTCAATTTCTCTTTGATCGAGAATGTTGCAATTTTGCTTTTATTAAACCACATTATAGTCTCAGTAGGATGCTTCAAAATATATCTGTACAATCTCTCTTTGATCCCAATGCGTAATACTTTGTGCAATGGCACTACCCTGTTCTCTTGTACAAGATAATATTTTGAAGCAATATGTGAGTATTTGTGTATCGTTGGCTCTTTTGAGCCATCTTTGTTCAATTTGACAGTCATAAGGCGCTCTTTTACCCATCTAACCCTCCCTCCAGATCCACTAACTTTTGGAATAGTTATAAACCGTGTAATACACCAGCTATCTTCCGTCTGATACTCCTCTGTCTCCCATTGAAAGCATTTGTAGACAATCACCCCGTTATTTGCGGTAAACGCTTCACTATCAAGAAAATAGTCGTTGCCACACATCGGACAGACGACAGGAAATTTCTCTGCTTCATCTCTCTGTATCTGTAGTGTAAATGTATATGCACATTGGCACATGTAGTGATGTGTTGTTATATTGTCCCTTTGAAGAGAAACCACCCAACTGTTTTGATCCTTGCACCTAGACAACATTTCACCTTCCTTTTAAAATAGAAGTATAAAATGTGTCTGCGACAGCTTTATGTCTGCTTTTTAGCATAGCAAAACAATATCCAAAATATGCTATGGTATCTCACGCAATTTGACAAACGGAGTCAGTTATGAAAATACTTTTGGCACCAAGCGAGACCAAGCAGAGTGGGGGGAGTGCGCCCTTTAGGCTTGAGAGTCTGCTCTTTGAAGCGCTGCTGCCCTATCGCAGCAAGCTGCTGCATACCTATACCAATATCATCCAAAGAGGTGACATCTCTGAGCTCTCAGAGATGTTCGGACTCAAAAAAGAGGCGGATATCCTCAAGTATAAAAAGGATATCATCCATGAACCTGCCATGAAAGCGATCGAACGCTATACCGGTGTCGCCTTCGACTACCTTAACTACCCTGCCCTAAACCAGGAGGCGCAAACCTATGTCGACGAGCATGTCATCCTCTTCTCCAATCTCTTCGGCCCTATCCGTGCCGATGATTTGATCCCGGAGTATAGACTCAAACAAGGTGCAAAAGTAGGGGATATACGTGTAGAGCAGTACTACAAAGAGCACAGCAGCGATATGATGGAAGCCTATCTTGCCGATGAAGATATCCTCGATCTGCGTGCCGGTTTTTATGACAAGTTCTACAAACCCTCCAAGCCCTATACCACACTCAAGTTTCTCAAAGGCGGCAAAGTCGTCAGCCACTGGGCAAAAGCCTACCGCGGGATGGTGCTGCGCAGTGTCGCCGAGGCGAACATAGAGACGCTTGACAATTTTATGAAACTGCCTATCCCCAATCTACAGATAGAAGAGATACAGACCAAGAAGAACAAAACGGAGGTGATCTATACGATTACCGAGTGACCAAACCCTCTATCGCATTTTGCTTGTTCTGCTCTTTGGCTCGGTACTCTTAGGACTAATATTTGATACCGACTGGAGCGGGCTATGAAGAAAAATCTTTTTGAAATGGGTGCCGATCTTGGGGAAAGATGGACAGCCGACAACAAAAGCAAAGAGATCAAAGAGGCAGAAACAGAGCTCAAAGCGCCCGAACAGCACAGACTCTATCTTGCCAAGGAGAAACGCAGAGGCAAAGCGGTCACGATCGTCAAGCCTTTTCATCTGAGCAGACCCGATCTGCAGGCACTGCTCAAAAAACTCAAGAAAAAACTCGGCTGCGGCGGTACGCTCAAAGAGGATAGTCTCGAACTGCAAGGGGATATCCCCGATCAAGCACGCAGATACCTGACCGAGCTGGGATATCGTTTCAGATCATGATGCCTCTTTGAGATCCGGTCTCTCACACTCCGGAAGCTTCTTGAGATCCTCTTCGTCAAAGAACTCGACTTTTGGGATCAAGATAGCGATCAGCGTCACCACTACACCGAAGATCAACACCACCAGGTGCTCATGTCCCGGGAAAAAACTCGGCAGTGTCCACTTCCCTGCGACCTCACCCATCAGCGGCTTGAAGAAATCCTCATAATAGAGTGTAAAGACCAAACCGCCAAGCAGTCCGCCGATCGCTCCGACCAGTACATCGATACGCCCTTCAGCGATAGAGACAGGACCGGTACCGGGACATTTGCCCAGGATCGCCATAGAGATCCCAAAGAGTGTACCACCTATGATCAATCCGCCCCACATGACCGGCTTGATATGGTAGTGCGCCCACCCCGCTTCGATCATAAAATAAAGACCGATACTGGCAAGCCCTACTGTCAGGAAGAGCATCTTGGGGACGATGGTATCTTTGAGCATCGCAAAGCCGGCGATCTTCTCAAACTTGTCCACACGGGTATACTGGATGATCCCGCCAAAGATCACCCCAATCAAAAAGACCAGCACCAAAGAGCCGTGCCCCTGATGGATCACGGTTTCAAACATCTGGGCGATACGTGAAGAGAAATCATCCCCCGCTGTTTTGACAATGATATCCATCACTTCTCCTTTGTGTTATAAAAGATTTTTCCGGTGATCAAAAGCGCAATCATCACCACTGTACCGAATATCATCGAAGAGATAGCAAGCTGACTCATCCCCGACATAAAGTGACCTGAGGTGCATCCTCCAGCCATACGCGCACCGATGATCATAAAGAAACCGGCGACAAAACTCCATACAAGCCTTGAGACAACAGAGCGGTTCTTGTACTTTTTCCATCCGGTCGGTATCAGTGAGATACGAAATGACTTGGTCAAAAATACCGATGTAACAAATCCGCCAAGCAGCGCACCAAGTAGAAGCACACCTTCCCAAGCTCCCGGATTTTTGATCTCCTTAAGATAGCTGTACTTTTCAGCATCAAGATCAAAAATAATCCCTGCAAAATAGGGTACATAAGTCGATGCCCCCAAAGGTCTGTCTGCCCCAAACACAGAAAAGGTCATCAGTAGCAGCCCTGCCATCAGAATGCCGCCGACCCACCATGGTAATCTACTCATTGTAAATCCTTCCTATTTTTTGGGCGTATTATAACGTATAATTAATACTTTAATAAAATAAGATTATCTTATGAGGGTTTTCAACTCTATTTATTTTCCTATGGCAAAAGCATAAAGTACCATCTCATCATTTTCGATAAAAGCATTGACCTCATCATCATAATAGGCTCCGATACCGCTCGCCCCCAGTCCCAGATAGTTGGCTGCGATATAGAGCCGGTGACCGATGATACCTGCCTTTTGGTAGAGCGCTTGATAGTTTTTGCCTGAAGAGGTCATGAAAAAGGCAAGTGCCCCCTGGGTAGAGAGATTGTACTGTTCCAGACTCAGATAGCCTGCTTTCCGTGCGAAATCACCATATTTGAGATAGCTGCCCTCCTTGTAGAGTCCCAAAGGCATATCGAGCACACGGTTGACCACCACATAGACATTGACCTCCTCGTCACAGTCACTCAGTACCGGCTGTGACAGAACCTCCATCAGGTAGTTAAACTGCCCTTTGGTAATCGCCTCTGCGTGAAATTCTCTTTGAGAACGACGCGAAAATATCGTCTCTTTGAGCTTCTTGTGATCGTACGAAAAATGTGGTGCTTTGATCTGCGGACGACATGCCTCTATCTGCATGCTCTCCCGGTATGCTTGCTCTATGAGAGGATTCTCCTCAAACGTGCCCGATCCATCCACCCACGGAAGCGAAAACTCTACTGCCTGCACCTCCTTACCCTGTTGCGGTACCGCCACGGCAGCAGCAGCTGTCAACCACTCCCGATTGTCAAATCCGAAACATCGATTGAGTGCCGCTTTGTCAAAATCGAAGATCATGCGTGTTGCATGGGGTTTGAGCAGTGCACTTGCCTCTATCGCTCCCAGTATATGCCCGGCATCGAGCAGACAGTAGCGAAAGGCGCGGTTTTTATATTTCCAACTCGAACGCCAATAGATCGAAGAGACCAAAAAGAGATACCCCTGCATAGCATAACGGTAACCGAGATAGGGTTCAATCCCCTCATCCGCTTCAAGTGTGTAGAGCAGTGTCAATGCACTTGAGGCGACATCAAAATGATAGATGCCGTCCTCTTTGCCCTCTACCCCTCGTATCTGCATATAGAGCTCATTGGGGTAGAGTGCGCCCGCACTGGGATTCATACGCAGATAGTACGCTACACCCGGATAACGCTTTTTGGCATTGATCCCTGCGATATGATAGACAAAGAGATCCTCCTCATTCTCCATCTTCAAGTCAAAACGGGGAAAATGCTCGGGATAGTGCTTGTAGACACTGAGCTGATCCTCCCAGCTGAGTCTGTTGGGGTACATCCGTACCGAATTGTAGCTGTGTTTGGTCTGTGCATGATACCAAAACATCAGTCTATTGTCTCCAAAAACGTATTTTGGGGTGCAAAGACCTCACTGTAACGTACCTTCAAGCTCTCTATCTTTTCACACGCCTCGATAAAGAGTGCACTATGTGCTATCAGCGGTGTCGCCTCCGCTTTATAACGCTCATAGGAGGCGATCGTCCGTCTCGCTTTGGAGGGCATGTTTTTACGGTTGCGCTTGACATGCTCGAAGCTGATTGCGGCATTGATCAGTCCTTTGACAAGAAACTGCAGCGGATGGTTGGAGAGCCGCAGAGGATGCCACGCCTCTTCAAGCACCTCATGCGCTTCGAAATACGCCTGTGCATCCAGGAGTCTGAGGTACTCCCTCAGCGCCCCTTCAAGATCTTCATTCATTGTCAGCATCTGCTTCTCCTTTGGGATAAAAGCGTTTTACGATATAGCCATCGATACTATACTCATCATCCGGATCAAAACGGTACGCCTCAAAATAGTCATTGAGAACCGCCGAGAGATACTGCAGCCTCTGCTCTGGAGTAATGTCGGGAAGCTCTCTTTTCAAAAAAGTGTAGAGATCCTCCTGCTGCAACTGTGCCTTGGTATGCAGCTTGAGAATATTACCGATACTCAAATCTACCGGTGTTTCCATAGCTGGGCTCCTTTCTTCTCTTGTGCATGGCTGATTGCTTCGATCTTCGCTATCAACGCCTCGATCTTCTTTGCCTCTGCAAAACAGCTGTTGATCCTGCAGGCAAGATAGGCATTTGTCGCTTGAACTTTACTTAATACAAAAGGATAGCGTATCCTGTCGATCTTGGGCTGTGCATTTTGTAACTTCTTTTTGGCAGCGTGGATGACTACATCACCATGCTCCAGACGCAGCAGATCATGCACCAGTCTTGAAGCGGATGCCGGATCCTCATGCAGCAGTCTTCCTTTGGATCGGATCTCTTGGGAGACAAAGGCATAGAGCTTGATATCCTCATCCAGCGCAGCCAGACGAAGCAGATCATCATAGAGTACCGAAAGGGGTGCCGTATAGTAGCGGTCATCATGATCTGCCGCAACACTTGCGCCATCATCACTGAGATACCATACCCCCACTTTGTAAAAGCGCTTGCGTACCTCCCGGGAAAGCTGCTTTGCTCTGCGCAGATAGAGGTCGTCATAGCTTCGCTCATAGGCACTCAGCAGCGCCTCGATCAGATAAGCATAATCCTCCAGCAGAGCTTTTTGGGTCGGTGCTTTGCTAGGCAGCCGCTGATGATAGAGCACGCCCTCTTTGGCCATCGTTTGCCAGAGTCTATGCAGCATACGCTTTGCCTCGGCTCCGTAGCGAGGATCGATCTTCGATGCCTCAAAGAGTGCCGTGATCATCATCGCATTCCATGCGGTATTGATCTTGGTATCGACAAAAGGAAAGTCTCTTTTGCTGCGCAGATTCTTGAGATAGACCTTGAGTGCCTCTATGCGCGGCGGCTCCTTCTGGGAAGTAATATGTGCCAGCGCATACTCACCGTCGATATTGCCATCCTCCTCTATCCCCAAATATGCCAGCGCATCCTCAAGCACATTGCTATCCCACCCCGCTTTGAGCAGTGCCGATTTGATCTTATCATAGACGTAAAGATAGTAGCTTCCTTCCTCTTTGGTATTTGCCTCTTTTCCATCCGCCTCTTTGTTAGTACTTGTACTGCTCGCACTGTCTGCATTACTGGCACTGACAAAGAGCCCGTCTCGCATAAAGTGATGTTGCATCGCTTCTATCGTCTCCTTCACCACCCTTTTGTAGAGAGGTTTACCACTGAGCAGATAGGCTTGCGTGTAGACCCGGATTAGCTCGGCATTGGTATAGAGCATCTTTTCAAAGTGCGGGATCTGCCATGCCTCATCGACAGTGTAACGGAAAAACCCGCCGCCGATCTGATCATAGAGTCCTCCTTCTGCCATCTTTGTGAGGGTAGTGGTTGCCATCTGGTAGGCTCTGCGATCATCATAGAGACGATAGAGATCCAAAAGCAGTGCGATCTTGGATACCTCTGGAAACTTCGGATGGCTTCCAAAACCGCCACTCTTTTGATCGAAAGATCTTTCAAGCTGTGCTCTCAAACGTGCGATGACCTCTCCAAGAACAGTGCTTTGGCTCTCACCTTGGCTGCGCTCTTGTGCCAATATCCTGATCTTGTTGTGATTGAGTTGCTTTTGCAGGGCAAGAGGATCTTTCAAGAGCGCTACCA
>WFYB01000054.1 GCA_015490315.1 Sulfurovum sp.
ACTGCGCATGAAGGTCAAAAGCAGTACCCATCTCGAGGACGATGCCTTTATGCGGCTGGGTGCCAAAGGGGTGATACGCCCCGACAGCAGCTCTATCCAGATCGTGCTGGGTACCCGTGCAGAAGCAGTCGCAGAAGAGATCAGGGAGATGCTGAAGCGCATTTAAAACCCCTTTAAGACTTGGTTAGCTGTAGATTAACCAACTCTTGTTATACTTTTACCCAATAACCCTATGGAGCATAGATTGAGACACCTTGTACTTTTGGTACTTCTGTTCTTGCTGAACGGATGTGCACTAAACCGACTCTTTTTGTCTGATGAGATAGACAAGGTCAATGTCGTCAAATATACCCCTTATGTCAAGCATCATCGTGCCTATTTTACCCGTACGAACCTGCAGCCCGTCATCGACCATCACAAATATCTCTTTCTCTATAACCCCAAAAAACAGGATCTCGCACTCCTGCTTCATCGCAATGGGCACTACTTTCTCTACAGTTTCACCAAGCCCCAAAACCGTGTGCTCAAACTCAAGCGCAAAGGCAAAGTCTCCCAAAGAAGCCTCCTGCGTTCCTTTGCAAAAGCGGGCTACCATATCGCCAACCTTACCAGACTCGGCTTCGATGCCAAAGCGGGTCTGCGTCGCTACAAGGGTGTCAAGACGCTGATGATAGAGGTCAAAGACTATCGAAAACTCAAAAAACGCTACGAGTCGGCGATCAAGCACTATCAGGCAGCCAAAGTACTGCGTATCCGCACACCTCTACCCAAAAAGTTTGTCAACTCCTACCTCATCTACTACTACAAGCGTGCCAAGACAACGGCACAGAAACAGGCACTGCAGCGCATCGCCAAAAAGCTGCATATTACACTGCCCGGCAGCGGACACCGTACACACAAAGTGCCTACCACACGCACCAAGGTACCAAGCAGTACTTCTGTACCAAATGATGCACCCAAAACGAATCCTGCAACACCAGACTCTACAGAAGAGAAGGAGACCGAAACCATAAGCTACATAGAGCCGCAGCCGACAACAAAGCCCTACCCCTACTACCTGCATCAGGCATCACTCTATGAACTGAGCAACTACCTTGACGATCCGCAAAGCCGCCGTGATATAAGCTACGGACGCTACCGTATACTCAAACGCCGCCTTGCCAAGCTCAAAGAGGAGGAGCTGCTTCAAGAGGGCTCCCTCGAATCACTGATAGCCGCCTACAAAAAAAACAAAAATCCGCAATTCAAACAGCGCATCCTTGAACTGCTCAAAAAGAAACAGGAAGAGGAATCAGGCAGCTAATTTCCTCTCCTATGCCATCACCCGGGAGATATCAAGCAATACCCGCGTACCCTGCCCTGTATTGCTTTTGATCTTGATACCGATATGCATCTCATCACAAAGCTTTTTGACGATGTGCAGTCCTATACCGATACCGCGATCCTGCTCCTTGTAGTAGCGTTTGAATACTTTGGAGGGTTCGGCGATCCCCTTGCCGGTATCCTCGATCGTCAAAAGCGTACCGTGCAGTGTGACCGAGACCTGCCCCGCTTTTTTATTGTATTTGCCTGCATTGCTCAGCAAATTGTCAAGAATACGGACAAAGGCATCTTTGTTCGCTTTGATACGGAACGGTATCACATCAATATGGTATGTCACATCCGGATAGAGCAGCTCGAAGTAGGGAACACGCTCATGGATCAACGGCTTGAGGTCAAACTCCTCAACCTGTGTCAGTGTACCGCGTAAAAATGTCTGAAGATTGTTCTGCAAAGAGAGGATAGTCTCAATATTGTTCTCAAGCCGTTTGATCTTGACATTCTCTCCCACCTCTCTTTTAAAAAGTTTCAAGTTGATCTTCATCGAACTAAGCGGTGTGTTGAAATCATGCAGGATATCTTTGACAAACTCCTCATTCAGTCGTAGCGCCCTGTGCAGCGGCATCAGAGCATAGATTGAGAAGAGCAGAGAGACCAGTGCGGCAAAGAGCGAATAGATCAAGAACTTATGCTTCAGTTTCTCTTCGAGCTTTTTGACCCGTGCAATATACTTGCTTTTGGGATAGACCACTTTCATCAGATATTTTTCGGCGGTCGGTACAGAAAAGTAGCTGTAGAAGTCACCGTCTTTGTAGAGGATATTCTCCTCCTTGTCCTTTCCTTTGTCTACGAAATCTGTCTGCAGACCTTCACACTGTATCGTGTAGGCACAGAGTTTCATCTCTACCTGTATCTTCTCTTCTATCTCGAGTTTTTTAACCTGATACTCATGCCAGAAGTTGATCGCCAGCAGGATCTCCAGCAGGACAAAGAAGATCAAAAAACTCTTTAGGAAAGATTCTATCTCATAAGTCTTCAATCATATACCCCTGCCCTCTGATATTTTTGATCTCTATTCCCAGTTTGTTTTTCAATTTTACCAGATTGACCCTCAAAGCATTGGCACTGGGCTGTTCGAGCAGATCCATCAGGGTATAGCTGTCGACGATTTTGTTACGCTCCATGATCAATGTATGGAAGATATTTTGCTGCACTTCGCCCAGCCCGATCACCTGCCCCCCTTTTTGTACAACACGGTTGAACGGATCGTAGCTCAGATCACCAAGCGTGATCATCTCATCGGGCTTCTCATACTTGCTTTTTATCCGTATCACAAGCTCTTCGGGATCAAAAGGTTTTTTGATGTAGTCTTCCGCACCGATCTTGAAGCCTTTGGAAATGGAGTTAATATCGGTAAGCGCTGTGATATAGATCGCAGGGGTATCATCCCCCGCCTCTTTGAGTTCGGTGAGCACATCAAAACCGTCGGTATCAGGAACATTGATATCAAGGATATAAAGATCATAGCGGTTGGAAAATGTAAGATCGAACACCTCTGTGCCACGATGCGCGACATCCACCTCATACCCTTCAAGTTCCAGGAACTCTTTGAGGCTTTCACAGAGGATTTTGTCATCTTCAAGTAATAGTATCTTCATCATACTATCCAGTATATAGAAGATTGATTAACAAAGTATTACCTCATGTATTTTTGGGCGTATCATCTTTGTCTTGGGAATCATCTTTTTTTTTCGGAGATTTCAAAACCACAAAAAACCCGATCAGGATCGCCAGATAGAGGATATAGTGTATGATATTGTCTGCAGGCATCAGAGCGCCCTCATGATCGCATCGCCCTGTTTGACGACGGTTGTTTTCTTTTCAAGCTCTTTCATTTTGCTCTCCTCTGTGACGACTATCGGTGTGACGGTATCTTTGGCATGCTGGGCAAGATATGCCATATCCACTTTGATGACCGGATCACCCGCTTTGAGCTTCGCTCCTTCTTCGGCAAGGCGCTCAAAACCTCTGCCTTCCAGTGCCACACTCTCCAGCCCAATATGCACCATCACCTCCAGATCTTTGTCGCCCTTGATGATATAGGCGTGATTGGTCGGAAATATCTTCGTCACTACCCCCTCTATCGGTGCACAGAAGGTATCTCCTATAGGCAGGATCGCTACCCCGTCACCTGCAAGTTTGCCTGCAAAAACCTCATCATCTACCTCTTCTATGGGGATCACTTTCCCATCTATGGGTGCATAGATCTCTCTTGGTTTACGCTTCATCAATCCAAACATTTCAAACCTCTTTTTTATATTTTATCGTGCCGCCTACGATGGTGCTTATGATACCAAAATCCTCATCAAAGATCACGATATCCGCATCATAGCCTTGGCGCAGCTGTCCCTTGTTGAGACCCAGCATCCGGGCAGGCAGGCGTGTCACTGCATCGACAGCTTCTATGCGTGTCATCGCCGTATACTGCACCATATTTGCCAGCGCTTCGTTCATCTTCAGCACCGAGCCCGCCAGCGTACCGTCAGAGAGCAGGGCTTTGCCATCAACCACCTCTACGCTTCTTCCGCCAAGATCGTACGATCCGCACTTCATACACCCAGCACGCATCGCATCGGTGATCAGCACCAACCGCTCCCTTTTTATCTGATGAACCAGTGAGAGCATAGCAGGATGCAGATGCACAAGGTCAGCGATGATGTCACAGCTAACATCACTCTCAAAGACCGCTCCAACGATGCCGGGCGCACGGTGGTGCAGAGGATTCATGGCATTGAACAGGTGCGTTGCATGCGAGATGCCCCATTCGAAACTCTGCTGTGCGATTTCAAACGATGCGTCAGAGTGCCCGATGCTCAAAATCACTTCAGGGTAGGTACTGCGCATATCGGCTATAAACTGCTTGGCGCCCTCTACTTCAGGTGCGAGGGTGATCATCTTGATCATCTCCATATAGGGCGCTATCAGATCCATATCCGGCTTGCGTACGTAGCGTCTATCCTGCGCCCCGTGCCTGTCTGGGTTGATGAAGGGGCCTTCCAGATGCACACCGAGTATCTGGGCACCACTGACACTCCCGCCATATTTCCAGACATTCTCAAGCGCTGCAACGATCTCCTCTTCGAACATCGTCATCGTCGTTGCCAAAAAGCCTGTCGTTCCGCTGCGCAGCAAGGTAGCGGAGAGCTGCTCGAGCGCTTCGGGTGTGGCATCCATCACATCCGCTCCGCCGCTGCCGTGAATATGCAGATCGATAAAGCCGGCACTCACATAGGCACCCTCCGCATCAATGATCTCTACATCATTCATGCCCAGAGGCAGAGGCACTACCCCCTCTATCTTCTCATCAAACAGCAGCGCATGATCCTCGATGATCCTGCCCTCTGTAACGATACGGGCATTGACTATTGCTTTCATTTATAATCAAAACCGTTCAATTTGTGTCGGAATAGGTAGCGACAAAGGAGCACCCAACCCCTGAAAGGGGCTTGCCTCCACGGCTTTGCATTTGCTCCGACCGTTCCGGTTTCGAAGCTGCAAAAGACAAGCAGTTGTCTTTTGCTGACGCTTCTCATGTTTGTGACTGCCAGAGCTGCCTATCCGACACAAATTGTTTTTTATAGAGTTCATTGGAGATTCTCTTTGAGTACCCGCTTGAGGACTTTGCCTGTAGCATTTTTGGGCAGTTCATCGATCACATGGATCTGCTTTGGGATCTTGTAGTTTGCGAGGTGCTCTCTCATATAGGCTTTGAGTCCTGCCTCGTCCAGATTCTCGACATCCTCTTCAAGCTCAATATAGACGATAGGTATCTCTCCGTTCTTCTCATCCTCTATCCCGATCACTGCCGAAGCTTTGATCCCCTCGAATTTGTCGATCACCTCTTCAAGTTCTCTGGGGTAGATATTGATCCCTTTGGAGATGATGAGATCTTTCTTTCTGTCCACGATAAACAAAAAGCCCTCATCATCCATATATCCCATATCTCCAGTCAGCAGCCAGCCGTTGACGATCGTCTCTGCCGTCGCTTCGGGACGCCCGAGATAGCCCATCATCACATTGTCACCCTTGACGATGATATCACCGATCGCACCGCGCGGCAGTTCATTCATCTCTTCATCGACCACTTTCATCTCGTAGCCCCAGAGTGCCGTCCCGACCGATCCGGCTTTTTGCTTTTTGAAGGTATTCATACAGACAGCAGGACTTGCCTCACTGAGTCCATACCCCTCCAACAGTGTGGCACGCTTGAACTTCTTTGCCATCGCATCGAGTGTTTTGGGCTGCAGTGCCGCCGCTCCGGAGATGAAGGCACGGATACGGTTGAACCACATAAAATACCACGGCAGTTTCGCTTTTGCCAGAGCATTGTAGACATCCGGTATCCCAAAGAAGATCGTCACACGCTTGGTCAATACCTGCTTGAAGATATTGGAAAAGGGTGTGATCGACTTGATGATCACGATACTTGCCCCTACATACATTGGCAGCATGACCCCGATCGAAAAAGTAAAAGAGTGAAACATCGGCAAAAAGACGATGGCACGGTCTTTCGGCTTGACATTGATTGTACGCCGACCCGATTCAGCGTTGGAGAGGACATTGCGGTTGCTCAGCATCGCCCCTTTGGGCTTGCCGGTCGTACCGGATGTATAGATGATCACGGCACACTCATCCAGTGATGAAGGGGTAGCCTCGACCTCCTCTTCGATCTCCTGGGTCTTCGCAAAGGCGATATGCTGCTCCCCCTTCTCTCTAAACGTTTCTCCTTCCCAGATGATGAAGTTACACAGCGTACTCGCATGCGAAGCATCAACCACCTTTTCATGCACCATCGAAGCGACAAGTGCTTTGGCACCGCTGTCCTGAAGGATATAATCCAGCTCTTCTGCTTTGAGAAAGGTATTGACAGGTACGATCACCGCACCCAGTTTGGAGATGGCAAAGAGACTATAGACAAACTCAGGGGAATTACGCAAAAAGAGTGCAACCTTGTCCCCCTTGCCTATCCCCTGTTTCGCGAGGAAGGCAGCCAGCTTGTCCGCCCCTGCCAGGAGCTCACCATACGGGATCTTCGTCTCATCGACCAGAAACGCAGGTTTCCTTTTGCGCTTTTTGCCGTGATGTGCGATGATCTCGTAGAAATTATTAAATCTATATCCCATGCTTAATACTCGTATGAAATCCCTATCGTAGTAAGGAATGCCCCACCCTCCTGGAAGCTTCCACCATATTTAATAACATCATTTTCTGCGATATTGGCAGGAATAGTACGAGGATCTTTCGCATCATACAGCATCGCAATACCCCAACTGAGATGCTCATTTTGCTGATAACGGAATCCCATTGAAAAGATCTTCGCATCGCTGTCAGGCAACTCAAATCCTATTGTTCTGGCAGGTACTGGTGTCTCATCAATAGCGAAGCCCATCATTGCTGTAAGCTTGTTGTCCATCTTGATCGTTGCACCGATCCTGAAAGTATTGGTGTCTTTCCAACTGCGATCAAGCGGATCATCAAACGATCTTTTAAGTATCGAGTTGAGTACAGGCTGGTTGTAGTCAAAATCAAGCTTTTTGTATTTGGACCAAAAAGTACGCTCATAATTGAACTCCAAAGTAAACTTCTTGTTCCATGTTTTTGAAACTGCCAAATTTAAAGCAGCAGGAATAGGTACAGTCACCTCAGCATCATACTGCCTGCCTACACCGCCAAAATAGAGATTTGCCTGTCCCTTTTCGGTCAGATCGATATTGGATCGGTAAGTTGCCGCCATATTAATATCTGTTGTAGGCTTATAGAGCAGCGCAAGGTTGTATCCAAATTCTACTGTATCACCCTCCATCTCACGCTTGATCGGCGCAATACTGCCGCCGTCACTATTGACCACCCCTTCGCTGTAAACTACACGTAGTCCCCCTCCCACAGCAAATGCATCATTGACTTTGTAGGCAAACGAGGGATTGAGTTCGACATTTTTGAG
>WFYB01000055.1 GCA_015490315.1 Sulfurovum sp.
AATTAATATTAGGTAATATCATAGCGATAGCCGCTACGTTGCTGGTCGTTGCAATTCCTCTGTTTATCCCTATCATCGTAGATGAGCTTCTTCTGGGCAAAGACCACCATTTTATCGCATGGATATCGACCCACCTCTGGCAGAGTGACACGAAAGGGTATGTGCTGGGTATCTTGGGGCTGATCCTCTTTTTACGGCTTTTGAGTACCTTTCTCTCTATTATGCAGACCAAGATATTTGTAGGGATATCCAAGCAGATCACCTACAAGATGCGTGTAGCGCTGCTGGAGCATCTCAAACGTGTCTCGCTCAAAGAGTATGAGATGATGCGCGTGGGGGCGGTCACCTCCAAGCTGGTAACGGATATAGAGACGATCGACGGTTTTGTGAGTACGACCATATCTAAGCTGATTGTCTCCTCACTGATCCTTATCTTCTCTTCGGCAGTATTGCTCTGGATACACTGGCAGCTGGCACTCTTCATCCTGCTGACCAACCCTATTGTAGTACTCTTCACTGTTAAACTTTCCCGTAATATCGGCAAACTCAAAAAAGAGGAGAACCGTGCAGTTGAGCTCTTTCAGTCGGCACTGACAGAGACACTCGAACTTTTTCATCAGATACGTGCTTCCAACAAAGAGCACTACTTTTTCAAAAAGGTGGAGGAGAAGGCAAAGAGACTCAAAGAGCACTCCATCGCCTATGGATACAAAAGTGATGCAGCCATGAAGCTCTCCTATCTTGTATTCCTTGCCGGATATGAAGTTTTTCGTGCGGTGAGCATCCTCGCCGTTGCCTACAGTGATCTAAGTGTGGGGCTGATGCTGGCGATCTTCTCCTATCTTTGGGTGATGGTGACACCGACACAGGATATCATCAACTTTCAGTATGTACTCTCCACTGCCAAGGCAGCCTGCAAGCGTATCAATACCATTTTTGAGATGGAGCAGGAGCCTCAGGTGGAAGAGGAGACCAATCCTTTTGCTTCCCGCGACGCGGTCGGTATAGAGGTCAAAGGACTCTCGTTTGCGTATAGAAAAGGGGATTATATATTAGAAAATATCAATATGCATATAGATGCCTCCTCCAAAGTGGCAATCGTTGGTGCGAGCGGCAGCGGCAAGACTACTTTGGCAAACATACTCGTGGGCTTCTACCCTGTAGAGGAGGGGGAGATCTTCTATGCTGGTGTGAGTAACCGCAAGATCGCTCTGCGGACGATACGGGAAAATATTTATCTCATATTGCAACATCCTAAACTCTTTAATGATACAATGCGTTTTAATCTTACGCTCGGCAACCCCTACAGCGAGGCAGAGATAGCTGAGGCTATCCGTATCGCACAGCTTGAGGATGTCATCGCAAGATTGGAGCATGGGCTCGATACCCTTGTGGGCAAGGATGGCATCAAGCTCAGTGGCGGACAGAGACAGCGTGTGGCGATCGCACGTATGGTACTGAGTGATCCCAAGGTTGTGATCTTCGACGAATCGACCTCGGCACTTGATGTATATACAGAAGCGAAGCTTTTTGAAGCACTGCATGATTTTCTCGCTCCCAAGACGGTCATCACTATAGCACACCGTTTTAGCACGATCAAAAGCGCAGCGTATATCTATGTGCTCGAAGATGGCCATGTGGTAGATGCCGGTACACCATCAGCACTGCTGGCAAAAGATGAGAGCTATTTTAGCTCGATGATATAAGGACAGGATTTGGATAGTTTTCAGGCGATAATCATTGGGATTATCGAGGGTATTACAGAGTTTCTGCCTATCTCTTCGACCGGGCATATGATCGTCGCTTCGGAGTTTTTGGGTGTACCGCAGGATGCATTGACCAAAGCCTATGAAGTGATCATCCAGTTTGCTGCTATATTGGCGGTCATGCTGATCTACCGTGACAAGATCACTTTCAAAAAGATCTCTCTTTGGATCAAACTCTTTATAGCGTTTCTTCCTCTTGCTATTGTTGGATTTCTCTTCAAAGATACCATCAAAACACTTTTCAATGTCGAAACGGTTGCGTGGATGTTCATCATCGGTGGAGTTGTTTTTTTGATCGTAGAGTATCTCTATAGTGAAAAAGAGCATGCAGTACATGATGTGGAGCAGGTAAGTATGAAGCAGGCATTGGCAGTGGGGGGCGCGCAGATCTTTTCACTGATCCCGGGTACGAGCCGTGCGGGTGCGACGATCATTGGAGGGATGCTTGCGGGGCTTGACCGCAAGAGTGCGGCAGAGTTCTCCTTTTTGCTGGCGATCCCTGTGATGGCAGCGGTCAGCGGCTATGATCTGCTCAAACATTACGAGGAGTTTGCCCATGCCAACTGGCAGGCATTTGCGATAGGGTTCGTTGTGGCGTTTGTCGTGGCATATGCGACGATCAAGCTCTTTTTGGTATATCTGCAGCGGTTTACCTTTGTGCCTTTTGGGATATACCGTATCCTTTTTGGCATCCTGCTCTTGACTATCATATAGGGCAGGAGAAGTGTTGGATTTATAGAGTCTCCACAAGGAGGCTTTGTTAAGTTCAAAAGATATGTATTTGGACAATATTTTCGCACAAGCGTAAGAGCGTTCTGTGTAGAAGCAAAAGGAAATATATGAAATTTAGCGAATTTGACTTTCACCCCGATCT
>WFYB01000056.1 GCA_015490315.1 Sulfurovum sp.
ATATCGTTTGCCAGACGTTTGAGCAGCTCATCGGCTGTCTCTCCCGCATAGATACGGATATGCATGAGATTGTTGGTGTGTCGTTTGTACATCTGCTCAAAAAAGAGGAAACGTCCCTGCGCATCAGGATCAAGTCTGTACCATCCCTCTTTGGGGGTTTTAATCAGCTTCATCACGGCTTTGTCTATCGGTGTGACATCATACCCCTCTTTTTTGAGCTGAGCGACGACATCCCCAAACTTCGAAGAGGCAAGATAGAAGGTTTTGGTACCATGATTGACTGGTATATAGTTGTAGATAAGAAAAAGTGTCAGAAGTCCAAATACAACTTCCAAATAGAGTACAAAACGCTTATATTTCGCCGCAATTAACTGTTTCATTGGGGATGATTATAGCATAGTAGCGTTAGCTGCTGTCAAAATGTGGCAAATTGTCATAGATTTGAGTATACTTCCGTATGTTAAACGAGAAGAGAAAAGCACGTATCGATGAGATACTCAGACGCAAGCAGCCCGATCTGCAGATATTGTTGGATGATGTATACTCTTCGCAGAACAACTCTGCCATCCTCAGAAGTGCCGATGCGGTAGGGGTGTTGAGTCTCTACTATAGCTGCAGAGATGATCTGGATGTCAAGATACACAAGACCATCACGCAGGGAGCCCATCGCTGGGTAGGTAGAGAGAGGGTCGATTATGACCAGAGGGTGGATCTGATAAAGTCCAAACGTGCAGAAGGGATGCAGGTGATCGTCACAGCGCTGGACGATCATGCTGTCAGTTTTAGAGAAGTGGATTTCACAAAGCCTACGCTGCTGCTGGTCGGCAATGAAAAAGAGGGGGTAAGCCAAGAGGTAATCGCGCTGGCAGATCAGACGATCATCATCCCGATGATGGGGATGGTACAAAGCCTCAATGTCTCTGTCGCCACAGCCATCACACTCTACGAAGCCCAAAGACAGCGAGAAGAGGCAGATATGTATACACAGAGCCGTCTGAGCGAAGATGAGATCGCCGAGATTAAAGATGCATGGCTCTACCGCGACAGCGTAGCCAGAAGAAGCAAAGGGGACATCCCCACAAAAGCAAAGTTGTGGGAAGATTGGTGAGCATCTGAGGAGCGAAGCGACGACAATCTCGCAGCGAAGCGAAGACAAACCGAAGGCGATGTGCGACGAAGGAGCACCGCCGCAGGCTGGGGAACCGAAGCTGTTATGCGAACGAAAGTGAGCATCAGCGAAGGTTGGGAGACTTTGTGAGTGAACTGCTTCACGTTTTCTCGGTGCGATCCAAGGAGCAAAGCGACGACAATCTCGCAGTGAAGCGAGGACAAACCGAAGGTGATGTGCGACGAAGGAGCACCGCCGCAGGCTGGGAACCCGAAGCTGCACAATCACACACCTTCAAGATTGGTTATAGAAATAGCACCTATTTCCCGTTCCCGTAGTGTTCAGTCAGATAGTCCTCGATGATCTTGGCATCTTTATCGCTGATAGGGGCTTTAAAATGGACGATCATCTTCTCGATCTTGCCTCTCCAGAACTTTCTGGATTGGCGTCCCTGATTGATAATATAGCCAAAAGAGTGGCACATCAGGCAGTTTGCCTGCACGGCATCAAAACCTTTACCCATTTTGATAGGAAATGCGATATAGGGTACCTCTATCTTGCCTTTCACCTGAGCCATCAGTGGCGTGAGTGCGATCAATGCTATTATGAACAGTTTTTTCATCATCTAATCCTTATACTACTTCTACTTTAACTTCATCGATACCGTTGAATTTGTATCCGCCGTGGTTCCATTTGACATCTTTTGCAAAAGGCTGCTCTTCGCCCAGTTTGTTGATCGCCTTTGCCATGATGCTCATCTTGCCAAGTTTCATCGGCTTGAAGCTGTATCGGAAAGTACGGTAGGCGTAGCGTCCCTGTGAGCCGTCATCGAGTTCTGCCTTATCCCAGGTTTTTCCGCCGTCAAGAGAGATCTGTACCTCTCTGATGCCTGCACCGCCGTCCCATGCCACGCCGCGCACGACAGTATGTGACTTATGGGTGAGTTTGCCGCCGTTTACCGGATAGCCGATGAGTGATTTGACATTCATGCGGTAGATAGGCTTCGTTTTAGGGAAAGGTTTTTCAGGTGTTTCACACTCACAATCGTTGTCCGGTACACGGTATGCGTGATCCATGAAGAAGAGGTGCTTGTATTTGTCTGTAACAGTGATGTTGGAGAGCATCTTGATCCAGCTGTCAGAGTAGACACCCGGGATGACCAGTCTGACAGGGAAACCGTTGAGATAAGGGAGATCCTCACCGTTCATCTGGTAGGCGATGATCACATGGTCATCGAGCTCATCGAGGTGCAGCTCTCTGACAAAGTTGGGTGTCTCGTAGTAGGCGGCTTTTTCACTGCCTGAGACTGCCAGCCACTCGGCACCTTTTTTGAGTCCTGCACGGTCGAGAATATCACGGAGTCTGACACCTTTCCAGTGTGCACATCCCATCGCACCGTTACCCCACTGGATACCGCCGGCAGTAGGATTGAAAGCCGAACGGCTGTTCCCTCCGCACTGCAGTACTGCGGTGACCTCTACCTGTTCGTAGTCATTTTTGAGCTGATCGAGGGTGATCTTGAGCACATTTTTGACCATACCGTTGACATTGATAGTAAAGCTCTTTTCATCGATATACTGAGGGATATCCGGCATATGCCATCTGACAAAGAACTGATCGTTCGGTGTCAAAGCAGAGGTGAAGACCTCACGCGGTGTCTCAAGCAGAGGTGGTCTGTCGGAGTAGGTGATCAGGGGGCGCTTTTCGGGGAAAGCGACATCGGATATTTTGCGGTTGTCGATGGGCTGTTTGGTCTCGCCCGCACTTAGATCACTGGTACCCAGTGCCGCAGCACCGGCTGTGAGTGCAGCAGTTTTGAAAAAGTCTCTTCTTTTCATAAGTTGCCTTTCATATAAGATAAAAATATTTTATAATTAACGCAGTGTAATTATATGTAGGGGGATTATGCTTGTTTTGGACTTACGAAAGACTGAAAATGCAAGAAAAAAGGGTGCTATTTGCACTTTGTGCAGCAAAACAATTCAATCAAACATTTTGATTGAATTGTTTGTTCACTAAAATTGTACTTATGACAGCTACTCATCTGTACTTCTGGTTTTGTCAAGGAAGTAAAAGCCCGGTACCTCCAGCCGTTCGAGGCTTTTGTCCCAGGTTTCAGGATCTTCGACGACTTTATAGAGCTCACCGTAAACCAGCTGTGGATCGATATCGAAGTTCTCTACCTGTGCTTTGCTCTCTCCGCTTGAGAGGCTCTCGGGGATAAAGGTGTCACAGAGGACATCATAGTAGCTCTCAGCAAGCAGGTCATACTGATCGAGATCGTGTGAACAGTCAAAATAGGAGAGTCTCATAGGTGCATCTGTACTTTCTCTCTCGAGAGAGAACTCCCAGTTCGATTTGCCCTGCTCTTTGCGCAGATAAATGAGATCACCCGCTTCGGCAAACTCCAGCAGCTCTTTGACCGGTTGGAAATTCTCATTTTTCAGGACAAACGCATCGAGTGAGCTCTCTGTCTCCTCTCCATCATTCTCCTTGATACCCAGATAGCTGATATCTTCAGGTGCCATCACTTTGAACTTCTTGATGTCGGTAGCGAGGTCAAGCTCTCCGCTCTCACTGAAGGCATCGATCTGCTCGAAGATCTCATTGATATCCGCCTCCTCATTGATATCATTGATATTGAAATCGAACTCATCCAGCTCACCGATATTGCTCAGTGTGATCACTGAGAGATCACCTTCGAGATATACTTTTGTTTCTGTCATCAGAGACTCCTTTTGGCGTTTGGTTATCTGTACATAGTATACACTTTTTTTGAGGAGGAGAGTGGAACTTGAGTAGCATGGTATAGAGTGTCATGGTTAACCTTTCTTTTGTATACTTCACAAAAATTTGAAAGATATGAGGTAAAGCAGGTATGAAAAAGATAGCATTGGTACTGGTCATGTTGACTCTCTCGCTCTTTGCAGAGCTCAAAACGATAGATAGTGATACATTGGAGAAGATGCAAGCACAAGGGGTGCCGGTGATCGATATCCGTACACCGATGGAGTGGCAGCAGACGGGCATCATCAAGGGCGCGCACAAGATGATGTTTTTTACCCCGAACGGACAGCCCGATCTGGCGCAGTGGTTTTATGATCTCGGCAGGATTGTCAAAAACAAAAAAGAGCCCTTTATCATTTACTGCGCACATGCCAACCGCACACAATCACTCGGAGAGGGGCTTGTACAGATGGGCTTTGAGAATGTCTATCAGCTCAAAGGCGGTATAGAAAACGGCTGGATCAAAGCGGGCAAACCGACAGTAAAGCCCTAACTCCTTTTTAGTATCCCGACATCTCCCCCTCGATGAAGAGCAGCGCCTCTTTGAGTGCCTCCATCGGAGGCAGGTTTCTTTCCTCTTCGATCTCTTTGGCTTTGATATAGAGTAGCCTGCTGTAACGCTCGAGCATATTCTCATTTTTAGATAATCTCTCTTGCAGCAGTGTCACAAAACCCTCCATACTTGGCAGTGTTAGGTTAGATTCTCGTTGCTTTGTACCCCACATCGGTTCAGGGAAATAGCTGTCATTTTTGAAGCGCGCCATGATATGCCAGTGCAGGTGCGGCACGTAGTTGCCAAATGAAGCGATATTGATCTTGTCGGGCGTATAGTAGGCTATCATTGTCTTTTCTATCAGATCGAGTAGGGTATAGATCTCTCTTTTGACGCTCTGTGGTGCTTCGCTCATCTCTTTGTAGGGCTCTTTGGTAAAGATCTTGAGCCACGGGATCTCGTTGGGTTCGATCTCGATAGTGAGTGTGTCGGTTTCGTGTATTGGGGGCATTAGCGTATCCTTTTGCGTCGGTGTTTGCCAAGTTTGATGATCTTGGAGGCTTGACTTTGCTCGTGTAGCGGTGTGACGATCACATCGGCGCAGGCGTGTGCAAACGCCTCATCATAGCTTCCGCCGCTTCGGTTGGCGGAGGTGGTGTATGCCCACTTCATTCGACCCAGCAGCAGCAGATGGTGCGGGTCTTTGATGACACGGTATGAGTTGCCATCAGGCATAACAAAGGTCGTTTTTTTGGCACGTCTGAGTGCTTTTTTGTGAGCGCCGGGTACACGGGTGAAGTGCTTGAGTGTCTGCAGCGAGTCGACTGCTTTGATGTAGTGCTTGTGTGGCGGACGTGCTTTGATGCGGGTCAGCATGTGGGCATCTTGAGAGACAAACCCTATTGTGGTATCGGTAGCAGTGAGAAACACCTTGTCTTGGAACACATTGAGCCTTTTCTTAGTATTACCGTTATTATAACCTTTATAAGATACAATTTGACCAAATCAGATCATTTTGGAGTAGTATATGAAACTGGATCAGATCATCCCTTGGGGACGAAGCAAAAAAGAGTATATGCAGATGTTTAACCTGAGTCGTGACGATCTGCAACGCAAAAAGATACTCGGCTGCGGCGACGGACCGAGCAGCTTCAATGCCGAAGCGAGCTATGACGGTGCGAGGATCGTTTCTGTCGATCCGCTCTATGCCTACAGTAGACAGGAGATCATGCAGCGCATCGATGATGTCAAAGAGGAGGTGATGGAGCAGGTCAAAGCCCATGCAGATCACTTCGTCTGGAAAAACATCCCCGATATCGAGTCTCTGGAGATCATGCGTATTGAAGCGATGATGGAGTTTTTGATGGATTATGACGAGGGAGTTGAAGAGGGACGCTATATCGCCGCAGAGCTTCCAAAGCTTCCCTTTGAGGATGACAGCTTCGATCTTGCGCTTAGTTCGCATCTGCTCTTTCTCTACAGTGACCATCTCGACCTTGCTTTTCACAAGGCAGCGATAGAGGAGATGCTACGAGTAGCCGGCGAAATCCGCATCTTCCCCCTCGTAAACCTCGACAACACCCCATCACCCCATATAAACCCTGTTATTGCTTATCTTAAGGAGAAAGGCTATGATGTAGAGATCGTCAAAACAGGCTATGAGTTCCAAAAGGGTGCAGATGAGATGATGGTGGTAAGGAGAGCGGATAAGGTATAGGGCTATGCTCCTTTTCCCTTGAAGTGGTGATACATCGACCCTTTGGGGATGCCCGCTTTTTTGAGGATGGTATCGACAGAAGTGGCAGTATAGCCGTGGATGTAGACTTCATCAAAGGTAATATCGAGGAGTTTTTCTCGGGTGGGTTGTTTTTTCATTATATACTTATCCGATCCCTTCGATTTCATCAACATAGACACGGACAAGTTTGTACTCTTTGCTCATATGTAGAACATCATCCCATATGGCAGTGATGGATTGATGAAAAGCTTTCATCTTCATGTTTCCAAATTTGATATGAATGATGCGAGGCGGCGGGTTGTTGAGCAAAATGCGATCGGAAAAGTCCGCATCTTTTGTGATGATCGTTAGGTTATTTTCTTTGGCATATTGCCAAATATCACTGTCTTTCATATGCGGATCGATATCAATGACATGTTCATATTCGTCATGTTGCCATAGAGAAAAATAGTATGGTAAATTGGCATCAACAATATATTGCTTCATAGGTTATGCAATTTTTTGGAGGGTATATTTTTGACCCATCAGTTCTGTAGCAAAGACCAGACAGGCGTGGATATCCTCTTTTGTCAGTGTCGGATATTGCTTTAATATCTCTTTTTCATCTTCTCCGGCACTTAAAAATTCCAATATGGTTTGTACTGTAATTCTTTGACCTCTCACAGTCGGTTTGCCGTTGCAGATATCGGGATCTATGGTGATTTTCCCATTGAGATAGGATAGTTTTTCGGATGTCATGATTTCTCCTTTGTAGAGATTATACAGCATAGAACACATATAAGTCAATTTATCAACTACAAATCACCCTCTTGTGTCATCTCAAACCACCAACCTATCTCTTCGGGGTATTTTTTTGCATGTTTTTCAAACCACTCTTCGACTGCAAAGGCATCCAATCCATAGCCCTCTTCGCTCTCAAAAAGCTCCTCCCAACTGTATATATCATCATAGCCCTCAAGTATGGCTACAATGGCGTAGCGTGCGCCGATATTGTCGTTTGGATTGGAAGCAAGAAGCTGTTGCATGACCCTTAATGCTTCGTCCTTCTCTCCTATCTCCCACATCTTAAGTGCATAGCTGTACATCATACGTATGATATGTCTGTTTTCCATAAAGAGCCAGCTTAGTACATCGGGGAATCTTCCTTTATGCATCACCATTTTCATCGCGCGCTCATACCCCTCTTTGAGGATATTGAAACTCTCCATATCATCGCCGGCATATTCATAATACTCCGCCAGAGTGATATACGGATCGAAAAAATCGGGATCTTTTTTGATCAGCCCTTTAAGTGCCTTGATCGCTTTTTGGGCATCCTCTTCTTCACTTTCAAGAAAGTCCCAATAGGCTGTCTGCACTTCATATCGGTCTGCTTCATCTACAAATTCGTACATATATCGTTTCCTTTTTGATAAAACTATAGCATATAGTTGGTTTTATATGATATGTATTGTTATTTAAAATACTATAGTGATTCCAAACTCTCCACCAACTTCACTTCAAAAAACTTACTCAAAGCCACCTCTTGCTCATTTATCTCCTTCATTAAAGTGCTATCCTCAACAATAATAAAAACAACCTTTTTGATGCTGCTGTTGATCATGCTTGGTACAAACTCTTCCAAAAGCCATTTTGTATCTACATCTTCATTTTCAAAACCGTTAGTGGTATCGGTTACCCATGTGTTGATTTTGTGTTTTTCTGTCGCTTTTATGGCATACTTCAATGGATCACGATAGTCATCGCCTTTGCAAAACTGCTTCCATTGACAGAGGATAGCGTTTTGTTCTTTTAGGTATTGGATTTTGCAATATGGGGTATCATACATGTATGACTCTTTTTGTTTTTACAAGTTTCACAATCTCCCATAAAACAACAGGAAGTGCAAGCCATTTCAAGGTTGATAGCACAGAGTGAATGAAGAAGAGTGTAGAGGAGAAGTGATCCGTATCTTGCAGAAACCACAATTCCAGACTATTCTCCACCCAGTCAAACATACCGGCACAAAGAGCGATAGCAACAAACCACTTTACATTTACATGTTTTTCTCTGCCCAGCCATAAGAGCAAGGATGCAAAAAAGAGTAC
>WFYB01000057.1 GCA_015490315.1 Sulfurovum sp.
AAGTCGAACTTGATCAGGTCGACATCTTCGACATACTTCCCGCTGTACTGCGTCGCCAGCGTATCAAGCCCTGTCGGCTTGAAAAGCGGCGTTTTTTGCCATAAAGGTTCGTTGGAGATCACCACCCCCGCCGCATGCGTACCGGCATTTCGGTTGAGTCCTTCCAGAGCCAGTGCATACTCCCAGACCCGTTTTGCCTGCGGATCGCTCTGGAGCAACTCTTTGATCTTGGGTTCTTTCTCATAGGAGCTTTTGAGGTCGATGCCCAGTTCATCAGGGATGAGTTTTGCCATCGCATCCGCTTTGGAATACGGCATATCAAGCACCCTCGCGACATCACGGATGACCCCTTTGGCAAGCAGTTTACCGAAGGTGATGATCTGCGCGACGTTCACACGCCCGTACTTCTCCACTACATAGTCGAGTATCTCCTGCCTACGTGCCTGACAGAAGTCCATATCGATATCCGGCATCGAGACACGCTCCGGATTGAGGAATCGTTCAAAGAGCAACCCGTAAGGCATCGGGTCGATATCGGTGATCTCCAAAGAGTATGCTACGAGTGACCCCGCTGCAGATCCACGTCCCGGACCAACGGGGATGCCCATATCCTTGGCAGCCTTGACGAAGTCCCATACTATGAGCATATAGCCGGGGAATTTCATGTTGTTGATGATGTCTATCTCCACCTGCAGTCTGTCACGGTACTCCTGATGTTTTGCTTCAGGTACGATCTTCAGACGTCTCTCAAGCCCTCTGCGCGACTCTTCGATAAAGAGTGCTTTGTCATTCTCCAATGAGTACTCTTTGTCCGGCTCAGGCAGCTCCAGCCCGATGTCCGCCGCACGCTCTCTGGCGAACTTGAAGTTGGGCGGTGTGGGGTTACCCAGCTTGATCTCAAGGTTACACTTGTCAGCGATCTCCTGTGTCGCTTCGATCGCTTCGGGGATATCGGCAAAGAGCTCCGCCATCTGCTCTGGCGACTTGACATAAAACTCATGCACGGAGTGGCGCAGACGGTTGGGATCGTCGTAGAGTTTATTCATCGCGATACACATAAACGCCTCATGCGCATCGGCATCCTCTTTGTTGGTGTAGTGTGTGTCGTTGGTCGCGACGATCTTGATGCCGGTCTCTTGGGAGAGCTGGATGATCTGCTTGTCGATACGGTGCTGATCGCCGATGCCGTGACGCATCAGCTCCAGATAGAAGTCATCCCCAAAGACCTCTTTGTACCGCAGTGCTACCCTTTTGGCTTCCTCGTATCCTTTTGCGCCGAACTTGACGTTACGCTCAGAGAGGTTCAGATGCCAGTTAACCTCACCTTGTAGACACGCCGAAGAGCAGATGAGCCCCTCGGCATGCTCCTTGAGCAGATCCCAGTTGATACGCGGATAGTAGTAGAACCCCTCGATGTAGGCTTTGGAGGAGAGGAACATAAGGTTTTTGTACCCCGTCTCATTCTTGGCATAGAGACAGAGGTGAAACCGCTGACGCACCGACTTGTCCCCCAGTTCCGGCTGGTTATGCACATAGGCTTCCATCCCGATGATGGGTTTGATGCCCTCTTTGCGCATGGTGTTGTAGAAGTCGATGGTACCGAACATATTGCCATGATCAGTCATCGCCACCGAGGTCATCCCAAGCTCCTTGACCTTCTTGGCAAGCGCCTTGATCTTGTTGGCACCATCGAGTAGCGAGTACTCGGTGTGGAGGTGGAGATGGGTGAATTGGGGATTTTTGTTTGGCTCTTGGGACATCTGTGGATTTCCTTATTGTTTTAATATTTTATAATATTTAATAGCTAATTTTCTGTATTTTTATATTTAGAATATAGCAGAGGTTTGGTGAAAATGGGTTGAAGCACGAACCTTTAATAAGAAAGTCACTTATTAAAGGATAAGGCGTTAAGGTTTAATAAGAACCAAACTCTTATTCATCTTATACCC
Source organism: Sulfurovum sp. (assembly GCA_015490315.1). Classification (GTDB taxonomy): domain Bacteria; phylum Campylobacterota; class Campylobacteria; order Campylobacterales; family Sulfurovaceae; genus Sulfurovum. The sequence continues at coordinate 1,950 of WFYB01000057.1, forward strand.
TTTTATTCTCTACATAAAGCACCACATCTTTGATGACCTGTTTTTGGATGGCGGAGATTAGGGTCTCCATCATTGCATAATCGGGTTGGTTGTTTTTAGTTGGGAGTTGAACTATAGTCTTTTTCATTGCTTCACGATTAAACTTATTACCATAGTCAAATTTTTTAGATGTAGATATTTTGCTCGATGTAATTATTCCAAATGCCACTAGACGATTAAAAGGTTTAATTTTAGGTACTAAATGCTGTATATGAGAATAGCCTATAAAGTCTTTTGCTTGATAAAACATAGTTTCTGCACCTAATGTTGTATCTGAACAAGTTATCGTGTTTCCTTTGTTATTTGCTATTAGATTTGAAAAACCCATTACACCATTATCTATGGAAGAATTTGAAATTAATGGAACAGTTCCATTCTTAGAAATTATTTCTTCATTTTTTAGCCTATAATATTTTGTAGGATTTATCTCAAACAAATCCCCAAGTTTAAACTCTCCCCACTCAACCTCACCTTTTTCAAACATTTCCAAAACCCGCTTCTCTTTGGTAGTTAAAGCATGATCAGTAAATCCATTCTCTTCTAAATACGCCTCCAACTTTCCTATTCGTTCCGCTTCGATCTGGGCGATGAACTCTTCCATAAACTCAAAGTCTATTTGGTTGTTTTTGGTTGGAAGTTTAATTTTATCTGATTGAATTTTCTTGTTACTTATACTGTCTCCCCAAGAATATTTGTGTTTCAGACCTTTATTAACACAATTCGCTAAAAATAACTGAATTAACTTATTTTTTTCTCTATCCTTTAAATATAAAGCTAAATTATGACTATCGTTGGAATAAAAATCTTTTTCTTGGTAAGAAACAACAAAAGTTTTTCCCCCAATAAAAATACAATTCCCTTTGTCAAGATATTTTTCATTGTAAGTAATATATGAGCTTACTCCATTGTTTTCACTACTCGCACATAAATAAGGAGTATTTCCACTATTTTTAATAATCTCTCTTGATAAGATATTATTTGTATTTTTAACATCAAATACATCTATTACATTAAACTCCCCCCACTCAACCTCATCTAACTGTCGGCTGAGCAGGGCTTCTACTTTCCCGAGATACTACCTTCTTTAATAATCGTCGAGATCTCCCACGCCAGATAGTCGCTGACTGTTTTTCTAAAATCTTCCAACGTAGGCTTGGTGTCAATGGGAGCCGACTGGTTCCAATCGTTGCCGTTTTTGGGATCGATATGCCCCTCGTAGTACTCTTTTTCGGTAAAGATACTCAGTTTGCTTCTGCCAAATCGCACGAGATTGACCAGCTCTTCGTATCGTTCTTTGGCTCTGTCGGTGTCCTTGAGGTTGTTACTGGCTTTTTTGCGGTTGCTTCGTGTGTAGCCGTCGTTTGAAAAGTCGATAAATTTGACCACATCGTCTTTGTGGTGCGGTTCGCCTACTTTAAATACATAGATATTGGTCTGCACACTTGATTTACCGATGAAGATATCTACGGGCATTTTAATACTGGCGATGAGGGTGTGTTTTTGGAGTATCCTTCTGTTGTATTCGGTTGCCTTACCGCTACCTGCGGAGTTTTGGATGATGATGGCACCATAGCCTCTGTTCATCATACCAAGTGCTTTTTCGACAAAGTTCATCCCATTGCCTTCTGCAGAGTAGGGAGGATTGAGGATAAACGCATCGGCGGGGAATTTCTCATCGGTTTTGCCAAACCCATACTTACCATCAAAGTCATGCAAGGAGTCTTTGTTGAGGATATTGGAGCTTCCATCCCCCATCAAAATCATATTGAGTATAGCTAACATATAGACATTGGAAAGCACCTCAAGCCCCAAAAGCTGCTCAGCTTTTATCGCTGCTTCTTTGGCTCTGAGTGCTTCGGGTGAAGAGATATTCTCCTTGGCGTCCTTGAGCATCTCATTCATCGCTGCGACCAAAAGCCCCGCCGAACCTGTCGCAAAATCCCACACGAAAGAGTCTTTATTGACTCGGGCAAGCTTGACAAGCAGGGTGGCTACATAAGCAGGGGTAAGCACTACATCATTGAGCTTGTCTTGTGAAAAGCCAAGCCAACCGTACATTTCGTTGAAGAGTTTGCCCGTAAAATCTGTCGTAAGCCCTATCTTGTAGTAGATACCCAAATCATCTACGATCTTGACAAAGACACGCTTGAGCTGGCTTTCGCCGTTTTTGACTTTGTTGATGTTCTCCGTCAGTAGCGTATTGGAGAGCGTTCGGATGATGAGATCTTGTTTGGCTTTGGGAAGCTGTTTTTCACTCAAAAATGCTTTGATTCTCGCAAGGATGATATCCCCGTCTCTTCCACCCTCGTAGGTTTGTGATTTGAGCTCCTCTTTTTCAAGTACCGGCACTTTTCCTGGTATGCCGATTGTAGCGATGATCGAAGCAGCCACCAGATAGACACGGTCATTTTCTCCAAGCCCTTTTTCATTTTGGTAGATGTCATTGTTGAGCTTGACTAAGCTTGTATCGATCTCTTTCTCTTTTTGTGCCTTGAGCCTTTCAAGCTCTTCTGCCGTCAGATCTAAATGGTTGATCTTTTCAACAAAGCTATCGAAGTTTGCCGGTGCCAAGAATGAAAGGTCGGAGAACTCCCCAACTTTTTGCCCCACCCCCAAGTTCTTTTTGGAGACATAATAGACAGCGATCTGATGGTGGATCGTCCCCGATGAGTCTTTATATCCCGTCATCCCTATAGCGATAATATCGGTGTAGCTGGTATGATGAAGCAGTGCGTTTGCGTAGTGGACTGCGCCATTGACGGCATACTCTTTTATGTTTTTGTAATTGGGCTCGTTTTTAGTGGTTTTATTCCATACATCACCATTGGCATCAAGCTTTTCAAGCTTGCCTTTATGCCCTTTATATTCAATAAGCACAGGAAAATTGTTTCCGTTTTTGTCTCGTAAAAGAAGTTTGGTATCGGGACGGTTTCCACCTTTGCCGCCGGCTTTGGATGCGTACTCTTGCAGAGCCTTGTCTATCTCATAGTTCAAAGACTCTTGTTCCAACTTATAGTCCAAACCGTATGATTTCAGCCATCCGTTTGCCAAGTCTGCAATATTTGGTTCTATCGATTTTGCCATCTCATTCTTCCTTTTGTTGCTTGTTCGCTCAACCACTTGAATCTATATATTTTGATCACGATTGGTAAAAATTTTTGAGCTCACTCCCTACATCCTGCTACTAAGTTGCAAGTATTTTACCATAGCGAGCTTTGAAGAGAAATCTATCTAATTCTTTACTCACTCCACCCTCTCCAAAACCCGCACACTCTCCCTCTCCATCTTAGAAAAAGCAAACCACTTTTTACCCAGATCCTTCAGACTCGCACCGATGTGATACACCTCCATACCGTCAATGATGAGAAACCTGTCATGGGATTTTTTGAATGTCTGCAGCGTGATGTTAGTGTATTGTGTTTTGTATTTCTCGTAGTCGAGTTTGAGCTGTTTGGTGATGGTGTGGGTATAGATGGTCACTTCTATTTCAGGGACTTTGGCAAAGAGTGTCAAGGTCGTCTCGTCGATGTAGTTGTCGATCAGGACTATCGATTTCTTGGCACTTTTGATCAGGTCATTGATAAACACATACGCATCAAATACCTGCCCGTCGAAGAAGATGCCCTGAGTTGGCCTGATTGATTTATCCTCTATGGCTTTGAAAATTTTCTCAAAGTTTTGATCATGTAGAGACAATCTTTGCTCAATCCTCTCAAATCTTTCAAACATCGGCAAGTTTGATGCGATCATCCTTCTCATCGTTACAAAAGCTTCGATGATCTTGATACTCACTTCAATGGCTCGGTCACTTTTGAGCACGGCACTAAGCATTGATACACCCTGTTCAGTAAAAACATAAGGCAGAACAGTAGAATGCTTAAGGGTTTTGAACCGGTCACATTTTGTGACCAGTTCATTTTTTTCATCTTCCAACAGCTGAAACCTAAAAGTATCTGGAAATCTTTTGATGTTTCTCTTGACAGCCTGATTGAGCACTTTGGTCTCTACCTGATAAAGCTCTGCCAAGTCCCTATCAAGCATTACCTGCTGACCTCGAATATTATAGATCCTGTTTTGTATACTTTGCTCGCTTACAATCAATTCATCCATTGTCTTTATCCTCACAACTCATAAAAACTACCATCAAATTTTATTCTATTTTAAAAAGTCAAAGCAAAACCATGACAAATTGTCATTTTTCCATCAAAATAGATTTATGCTATAATCATCTCATGAAAGCAACCATCCAAGATATCCTCAATGCTAATAGCAATGTTCGTTTTGGCTACCTCTTTGGCAGCTATGCCACGGGGGAGGAGACGCCCAATAGCGATGTGGATATCGCTGTCTATCTGGAGGATACTTCGCTCGATGCCCAACTCTCTTTGCACCATGCGCTGCAAAAGGCGCTGCAAAAAGAGGTTGACCTCATCATCCTCAACACCACACACAACATCTATCTGCTTGAATCGATCATCTATCACGGCATCCTTCTCAAAGACCATGAGATGCGCCCCGAATATGAAGTACGCAAACAGCATGAGATCATAGACTTCAAGGTCTTCAGGAAGATCATCGATGCAGCATAAAAGCCTCTTTTAGAAACTTTTTGGCACATGATTATGAGAAAATAGACAAACGTATCATTTGCGAAGAGACACTTGCAAAACTAGGAGAGATAGAAACCTATCTGGACTATATCAAATCAGCTCTATAGCTAACATCTGTTATCGGCTATGACTTTCAATAAACCCCTCAATCGCCTCAAATATCTCCTCGCACCTCTCATCGGCAAGGATCGCATGACGCTCTCTGGGCAGCAGCAGCAGTTTTTTGTCTGTTGAGGCGACGCAATCATAGATGGTGCGGGCACTTTCGCGTTTGACGACAGGGTCTTTGTCGCCTTGGATGATGAGAATGGGAGCGGTAATCTTGGCAAGGGCAGCGGCGGCTTCGTGCATGACCTTCTCCATCTGCGCTACTGAAGAGAGCGGATGGCGATGGTAGTTGACTTCGGGGCGTTCAGTGTGGGCGTTATCGATCCACTCCATGACCCCTTTGGCGTGCAGGTGGGCGATCATCTCGTTAAAACGCTGCAGGGAGGGGACAACGTAGCTGACGCGCAGATCGTGCAGTTTGAGTGCGGAGTTGAGGGCGATGACCCCTTCGCAGCGGTACTTTGCCGCGTGTATCAGTGCCAGCAGCCCGCCGGTAGAGAAGCCCCCGATGAAAACCTTGTCGCAGACTTGGCGCATCGCCGTAAAGGCACGCTCAAAGTCGATCTCCCAATCATGCGCCGTAACATGCTTGAGTGCTTCGGGATCGGTGCCGTGTCCACGCAGTCTGGGGACATAGACATTGATCCCCTTGCTAAACAGATGGTGCGCTAACGTCTCTATCTCACGAGGGGCTGCCATATAGCCGTGTGAGAAGACCAGACCGGTTTTAAACTCGGGATTATACAGTACGATAGGCGCGCCCTTCTCTTTTTTATCAGGTGCGCTGCCGTGATAACGGCGGTACTCCTCCTCGTAGTATGCCCACTCCCGCTCTTTGAGATGCACAAAATTGTCTTCTCGCAGCTCCTGTTCACTGTACTTGGCATTGGAGATTGCCATATCTTCGATGGGCTTTTGCCACTTGATCTCGTTGAGGATCACCTGCAGGGTATTTTTGACCCGTACCTTATGAAACGGATAGTGCTTCTCCAGCAGACTGCGGTCAAAGAGGTACTCCCCGTCACTGTCAATAAACAAGATATGCTGCTTGAGCGCCAGATCGATCGCCGAAACAAAGGGGCGTAGGCATCATCGAGTATCAGCTTGAAAAGCTCACGTTGAAGCTCGGGGTGAAGACGGTAGCCCTCCATCTGCCGAAGGGTTCTGGCATTTTTGTAGATGAGCGTCTTGAGGTAGGATGGGCAGACTTTGAGGGTGGGCATCGTCACCAGACTGAGGATAAAGAGATGGTCAAAGTTGATCTGTGTGTTGCTGTAGACACGCTTCATCATGCGGTTGGTCAGAGGTCGCCGCTGTCTATCTATAAATCTTTCGACCTTCTCCATGTCGTAAAGCATCGCACGATCCTTAATCTTCTCATCAACATAACGCTCCAAAGCGATCGCTTCGCCGATATGGATATTCATATGCGCATGCAGCAACAGATTGACCTCGATCTCAAGCTCTTCAAAGAAGCGTGTATCGCGCTGATGCATGAAAGAATCAACCCATATCAAAAAGCGGTTCTTGCCCGGACGGATAGGATAGTAGGTGATCGTAACAGGCACAATGTGTATCTGCAGCGCAGGGTCTATCCCCTCCGCATCGATGCCCATCGCCGTACAGAAACGCTCATGTGCCCTTGCCTCCTCCTTGGCTTTGGATCTGTCAGCTGCACGCAGCTGCGCCAGCCGCGCCTTGATCGCCATCACCGCCGCACCGGTGTGGATAGGACCTTCATACTCGGGTGCATGGACACAGAACTCCTTGTTGTCAAAGGTGATGCGCTTGTTCTTGACCATAAACCCTTCGGGGTAGATGATCCAGTCCGATGCACCTTTGAGCAGATCTTCGATGATGATGCAGTCGCGCTCTTTGTTGCGGTTGGAGATGGTGCCTACCCAGCGCAGCAGCCGTCCAAGCGTACCGACAAAAAGTGAATCATCCGCCAAAGAGCGTGAAGCCCTGCCAAAGTTACGATAGAGCATATAGGGTACCACAAAGGTCTCAAATCGGGTGAAGTGGTTAGCGACAAAGAGTACGGGCATGGACGGTAGAGGCTCGCCGGTGAGGGTAATATCCGCACCCCACAGCCGTCTTGCCGCACCCACCACTGCTGCACTCAAAACAAATGCCGGTTTCATGCTTCTGCGTTCCTTTTGCTGCTTGTGGCAAAATACTCCTCATGGGTAAAGCTGTCAACGGTAATGATCTCACGTTGCAATGCTCTTGCCGCCTCAAGCCTCTCGACCTCTTCGCTACCAAGCGGCTCGCCGGATTTTTCTTTGTGCAAGATATCCTTCACCCCCTGCATCGCTTCTGCTGCTTCTCTTAGCAGTTTGATACGCGGTCCATCGTAGAGATTGCTGCAAAGCTCGGCACGCAGTCCCTCATCCTCGCCAAGTGCCCACGCGATGCCATGCA
>WFYB01000058.1 GCA_015490315.1 Sulfurovum sp.
CAGCATAAGATCAAAGAGCGCTACGGGCTGCCTGTCTCTATCGGAATCTCCCGTGCCAAGTGGATCGCCAAACTGGCAACAGAGTCTGCCAAACCCTACGGTATCTACAGAGTGGATGATATCGAACGCTATATCGAGGATATCCCGATCAACACATTTCCCGGTATAGGCAGAGGATTTCAGCGCAGACTTGAGGCACGCTATATCAAGACACTCGGAGATGTCCGGCGAAACAAAGCGCTGCTCTACTCATGGAAAAAACCGGGTATCAGGCTCTATCACAGGGTGACCGGCACATGCAACGAGGGGATCGAGCAGCGAAGTGACCGAAAGTCTATCGGTATCAGCCGTACCTTCGATCCGATCTATGAGCGTGGGGAGATACGGCGGCGTATGATGATCATGGCAAGGCATATCACCTATATGGTCATGGCTATCGGGGTCAATCCCACAACCTACTATCTCAAGATCAACTATGAAGGGGGTCAGCGTGCAAAACAGCATATCACTGTCGACAGGCTCTTTAGTGAATCTCTCTTTAAAGAGAAACTGCTTCTGCTCTATGAGGCGATCGCATTGCGAGATATCGGTGCGGTCAAATTGACGCTAAATGTCTCCAATTTTACTTCGCAGCACCACAAGACACTCTCTCTTTTGGAATATGATCATGATATCAAGGCACACAGGCTGAGTGAAAGGATACAAGAAGTCAGGGAGCGATTTGGGCTGGATATCCTCAAGACTGGGAATGAACTCTAAGCCTCTTACTGTAAAGGTAGGAACAAATCATAGTTTACTTAGTGTATAATAATTAATGACCTATAAAAATGTAATCGAAAAGATCAAAAACCTGCAGCCTGTTGACAACAGTATGGTCAGCAATCTCTATCAGCTCTCGATAGGAAGCTTGATGATATTTTTGATATTTACTATAGGTGTAGCACTTTACCTTTATCCTGTTCTTTCAGAAAAGATTCTCGTGTGGCTCGGTATATTGATCATCATAGTAATTATTAGACTTTACCTTGCATATAGCCATATTCATAATCCGTATCAGTATAGTTTAGAACAATGGCATTTTAAGTTTGTATTATTGGCACTATTAACTGCCTGTGGTTTTTCTTCTCTTTCTTGTTTTTTTATGTCGTCAATGGATGCTTACTATCAGCTTTTTATTGTTACCGTTATTATTGGGCTTGCCTCGGGTTCTATGACATCGCTTTCGTCCGATTTTCGTCTTGCGATCGCCTATATCACTATCTTGCTGCTGCCGTTGATCGTGACGCTAATTGTAGAGGAGCAGAGACCTTTTAACCATGTACTTATTGTGGCATTAATCCTCTACTATATCGCTCACATTGGTATGATCATCAAAAACTACCGCCATGAGCTGGAGTTCAAAGAGCTGCAGAACAGGCAGCTTTTTCTGCACAACCTTTTTCAGGAAGCACCTATCGGTATCTTCTCCTATGACAGGAATATGAGGATCGTTGACTGCAACCAGAAACTCACTGCGCTTTTTGAACATGAACGCAAGGATCTTATCGGTCTGGATATTACAAATCTTCCCGACAACCGTCCTGTCCAAACCTTTATCGACTGTCTTGAGCTTGGACCACAGACCTATACCGGTCCCTATGTCTCACTGAAGGGGAAACACTTTTGGGTAGAGGCTATGGCATTTCCTTTCAGCAACGGGAACAACAGGATCATCGGAGGGGTGGGCATCATAGAGGATAAAACCAAAGAGTATAATGCACTGCAGGAGCTCGAGTATCTGGTAGAGCATGATGTGCTTACGGGACTGCTGAACAGAAGAGGCTTTACCAACTATATGAACCAGCTTGTGACAGACCCGAAACACCAATCCTGCTACTCCATGCTCTTCTATCTCGACCTGAACCAGTTTAAGAGCATCAACGACTCTCTGGGGCATACCATAGGGGATGATGTGCTCCTGGCAGTCTCGAGACGGCTTTCCAATATCCTGCCCGATCAATGTACGCTTAGCCGCTTGGGCGGAGATGAGTTTATCGTCATTGTACCTCATGAGACGACAGAAAGAGAGGAGATAGAGGCAAAAGCAGAAGAGTATGCGCTTTTGCTCGAAGAGATATTCAACAACCCCTTTGCAATTGAGGATATGCTGCTGCATGTCAAAGCGAGCATCGGTATCGTGATCATCGAACCGGGATATGCAAATATCGAAGAGATCATCCGTCATGCGGATATCACGATGTACCAGGCGAAGAAATCAAACAATCATATCTCATACTATAATGAATCTCTGGATAGACAACAGAAAGAGCTTTTTGCCCTCCAGCATGATCTTGCCTATGCGACACAAAACCATCAGCTCAAACTCTTTTTGCAGCCAATCGTACGTATTTCTGATGATTCACTGCTTTCTGCCGAGCTTTTGCTGCGCTGGGAACATCCCGTCAAAGGAGTGCTCTCTCCCGAGGCTTTCATCCCTTTGGCAGTAGAGGCGGGGCTGCTCTCAGGGATCACCTGGTGGATGATAGACGAACTCTGCAGCCATATAGAGCAGTGGAAACGTGAAGGGGTCTGGCACCTGAAGTATATCTCTGTCAATATCAATGCCCAACAGCTTGTTGAGAACGGTTTTGCCGTTACCTTCCTGGAAAAACTCAAAGCCCATAATGTAGATACCAAAGATATCATGATCGAGATCACCGAGCGTTCACTGATCGATAATTTTGAGAGCACACAAGCAGTGATCAGTCATCTCCGTTCAGAGGGTGTCCGCTGTGCCATCGATGATTTCGGTATAGGCTATTCGTCGCTCTCCTATCTCAAGAAACTCTCTTTCAACACACTCAAGATCGACAAAGAGTTTGTGAAAAATATCGAAACTGAACCTCAGGAGCTGACACTTATGAAAACGATCCTTGATATAGGTAGACAGTTCAACTACCATATCGTCATCGAAGGTATTGAGCAGGAGGCACAAAAGGAGCTACTCCGAAAACTCGATGCAAAACTGGCATACCAGGGATATCTCTTTAGCAAAGCACTTGAGGTTGAAACATTTACCGATAAGTATTTGAAAAATTAAGAATGATAAAGAAATACAACCTGACGATCAAAATACGATCTGACCATCCTGCTGCATCCTTCGGATGATCCCTTTGGCGGCTTCGTGACCTTGATAGGCGGCTTTACGGCACCACTCGATCGCTTTTTCTTTGTTCTCTTCGCAGCCGAGCCCCAGATCGTAGAGGGCACCGAGGTTGAACTGTGCGGATGCGTTGCCTGCCTGTGCAGCCTTGGAGAAGAGGATAAAGGCTTTTTTGTAGTCCTGTATCACGCCGCGCCCCTCTTTGTACATGGCTCCCAGATTGTTAAAAGCATCGATATTGCCGCGTTTTGCCGCCTCTTCATACCAGAATGCCGCTTCGGAGAAGTTCTGTTCACACCCTTCGCCGTTTTCGAGCATCAGAGCGACCTCGAATTGTGCGACCGGTACCTCTCTGGTTGCTGCTTCGAGATAGTTGGCAAACGCCTTTCGTGAATCCTGATCCACCCCAAAGCCTCTGAAGTAGAGAAATCCCAGGTAGTAGAAACTGGTGGGCTCTTTCTGCTGGGCAAGGGCAGAGTAGAGTGCAAAGGCTTTGTCATACTCTTTTGCGAGCAGTGCGTTGTAGGCTTCCTGTATTTTTGCTTGCATCTTAGGCACCAAATCCTTTCAGTTCACTCTCGACCTTTTCGAGTTTAGTCTGCGCTTCTTCAAGCGCCTTTTTGTTTTCGGCTATGACCTTTTCGGGTGCATTGGCGACGAACTTTTCGTTACTCAGCATACCGTTTAGTTTGCCTATCTCTTTTTCAAGCTTCTCTTTTTGCTTTGTCAGCTTGCCGATGATGGCACTCATGTCGATGTCATCGGTAGAGATCATACTCTCCAGTGAATCTGAAACATCTGTTACACAATTAGGCAGTTTTTCATCGACAAATGTCACTTCATCGACTTTTGCCAGCTTTTCGATGAAAGGCTTCAGTAGATCGGCATCTACCGGTTTGTTGAACTTCAGGGCTGCCTTTTCGATGCGCTGATTGCCTTTTTCGATGAGAGTCTTGCAGCGTCTAAGCGATACGATCGCTTCGATGGCAAGGTTGAACTGCTCTGCGATATCTTCGTCTATCTCGGTTACTTGCGGGTAGGACTTGACCATAATGGAGGTACTCTCCTCAAGCTCACTGCCCGAGAGTCTCTGATAGAGGTTTTCAGTAATGAACGGCATGAACGGGTGTAATAGTTTAAGTGACTCTTTGAAGATGCTTCCAAGCTCACCAACACTCTCTTTGCTTGCTTTGCTCAGCTCAATACCCCAGTCACAGAACTCACCCCACATAAAGCGGTAGAGTGTGGTTGCTGCATCATTGAAGCGGTAGACATCCATGAACTCACGGGTCTCTTTGACAGCAAGGTTGAAGCGGGAGAGCATGTAGCGCCCAAGCGGTGTTTTGATCTTCTCCTGTACAAGGTCTTCAAAGGTATCCTGATTCATCTGTAGGTAGTTGGCTGCATTGAAAAGCTTGTTGGTGAAGTTTCGGCTCTGTTCAAGCTTCTCTTCGCTGAGCTTAATGTCACGTCCCTGAACGGCAAGGACTGCAAGGGTAAAACGCAGCGCATCGGCAGAGTATTTTTCGATCATAATGAGCGGATCGATGACATTGCCCTTGGACTTGCTCATCTTCTCGCCTTTTTCGTCTTTGACAAGGGCGTGCAGATAGATATCCTTAAACGGCAGTTCACCGGTAATGTTATCTCCCATCATCAGCATACGTGCTACCCAGAAGAAGAGGATGTCAAACCCGGTAATGAGCAGTTGGTTAGGATAGAAGGCATCCATATCACCCTCAAACCACTTCTCACCCTTGAAGGCATCGCCATTTCCCCATCCAAGGGTAGAGAATGGCCAGAGTCCGGAGCTAAACCATGTATCAAGCACATCCTGATCTTGATGGATATGCTCTGAGCCACACTTCTCACATTTGGTCGGTCTCTCACCTTCAAAGGCAAACTCCGCTCCACAATCGTCACAGTACATCACAGGGATCTGATGCCCCCACCAGAGCTGTCTGGAGATACACCAGTCACGCAGGTCATTCATCCATGCATTGTAGGAGTTGATC
>WFYB01000059.1 GCA_015490315.1 Sulfurovum sp.
AAACTTTTTGGAGGTAGAGATGTTACACATCGATGATTTGAGCTATGTTTACAAACGAGAGGAGCCTCCCTACCGCTACAATATGCAGGTAGACGCAGGCGAGATCGCAGGAGTGATGGGAAGCAGCGGCAGCGGAAAATCGACACTGCTCGACCTGATCGCAGGGTTTTTGCAGCCCCAAGAGGGATGCATCTGCTTAGACGGGAAACATCTGGAGCAACTGCCTATAGAGAAGCGCGGTGTAAGTATCCTTTTTCAAAACCACAACCTCTTCGAGCATCTGAGTGTCGCAAAAAATATACGTCTGGGACGAAAAGAGGCAACCGATAAGGAGATCGCTGATATCCTCGAAGAGGTGGGGCTTGGCGGCTATCAGGAGCGGCTTGCTTCAGAACTCTCCGGCGGTCAGCAGCAGCGTGTTGCGCTGGCACGCGTATTGCTGCGCCGTGAGCCAATCCTGCTGCTCGATGAGCCTTTCACGGGACTGGATGAGCAGACCAAGAGCCAGATCCTTGATCTGGTCAGAGAGATCACCGATCGCCACAGCTTGCACACGGTGATGGTCAACCATGATCCAGAGGATGCAAAACGCATCGCAGACCGCCGTTACCTCATGCATGATCATAGGCTCACAGCACAATGACAGCCTTGCTTCAAAATACCTCTTTTTTCCGTGATAAGAAGATAGAGTCATACACCCTGCTAAAAGATCAGGGGTATTGCAATGAGAACTATCTGGTTGTTGCAGATGGGGTGAAGTATATCGTCCGTAAGTTACGTAGAGATGATATAGACAGGGTGTTTGAGTGGCAAGTACAACATTTGGCATTTGAGAAAGGTATCACGGCAGAACCATTGGTTTTTGACAGCAAAAACGGCTTGATGGTATTTTCATTTTTGGAGGGTGAGCATAAGCGCCGATTGGATAAAGGTGAATTGAACCTTTTAGCCAAGACATTACAGAAACTACATAGTATCAAAATTGATGCAAAGCCTATTACTTTAGATGTAAATACAGGCACTGTTGAACATTACCAAAAAGAGTATGCCCTGTGCCACAATGACTTCAATCCACAAAATATCTTTTTTGCCGAAGAGGTAAAACTTATTGACTTTGAGTATGCCGGTATCAATGACCGCTATTTTGATCTTGCCTCTGTCTGTGTGGAGTTTGGACTCGATGAGCAGGGGCAAAAGGTGTTTTTGGAAACTTATTTTGAGGATGAGTACAATGTGGATAAATTGGAAGTGTATAAGGGGATATATAAAGCAGTATGTGATGAATGGTTTACAGAGAGCCCGTGGAGTGTTGTTTTATGATAACACTCTACAAAACACACGATAATTGTAAATTTTAGACTATGGTTTCTGTATCAATGTTTAGTTGTATTAACAGGAGCAATGGGAGCATAATTAGCACTAAAACCACCAATGTCATAGATATGCATATTCTTACCATAAATCACTAGAAAATATTGTGTACTCCAGATACATATTTCATCACCTCCAGCATATTCTACAATCGCTTTATTTTTATTATGGATAACCAAAGATAATTTAGCAGTTCTATCTTTTTTTGTCATATACTCAATATAGTTTTTATCATGAATTGCATCTTTAATATCAGTATATACTTTTTCTAAAATAATCTTTTTATGTTTATAATAGTGTTTCTTTTTTATTTGTTTATTTTTCGACAAAAGATTTAAGTCTTCTAAGGTTAATAGACCTAATATTTCTTCTTTTGGATTGTGTAGATATTTGTAATTTTTCTTTTCATATTCAAGTCTAGTGTAGTAACTTGTATTGAAATCCATGTGTTCCTCAAGTATTGTTTTAGATGAAGATTTAGGAATATTCATTGATGAACAACCAATCATCGCCAATAATAATATGAAACTCACAAGAGACTCTTTCATTAATTGCTACTCCACCGTCACACTCTTAGCCAAATTCCTCGGCATATCCACATCATTTCCGAGTCTCACTGAGATCTCCAGTGCCAGCAGTTGGGTAACGACCATCATTTCGAAATATTCGAGTATCGGGTGGCTGTCGTATCGTGTCTGGATGAAGTCATCGGCAAGTTCAAAAGGCTCGGGACTGATAGCAAGGATGGTGGCATCTCTGGCGCTGAGCTCTTCGACATTGGATTTGATCTTGTCATAAAGCAGGCTGCGGGGCATGAGGGCGATGGTGAAGAGTTCGCTGTCTGCCAGTGCGATAGGACCGTGCTTCATCTCGCCGGCAGGATAGCCCTCGGCATGGAGGTAGCTGATCTCCTTGAGTTTGAGTGCCCCTTCGAGTGCAAGAGGATAGAAGATGTCCCGCCCGATAAAGAAGAAGCCGTGTCCATGCAGATAGCGCTTGGAGAGTCTGTGGATACGCTCATGCAGCTTGTCTTCGACGACCAGTGCTTTGGGGGTATGCAGCATCGCATCTATCTCTCTCTTGAGGGTCTCTTCAGAGACACTGTGGCGTATCTGTCCGACATAGAGTGCAAGCATCCAGAGTACCATGCTCTGTGTGGCAAATGCTTTGGTGCTCGCCACACCCTTTTCGATCCCTGCACGTGTGAGGATGGCTGCATCGCTTTCACGGACGATAGAGGAGTTGTCGACATTACAGATCGTAAGTGTTTTGAGTCCTGCGGCTTTTGCCATCTTGAGTGCTTCGAGCGTATCGGCTGTCTCACCGCTTTGTGAGATCGTGATAAAGAGTGTCTTGTCAGTCAGGAAAGGCTCTTTGTATCTGAATTCGCTTGCGATCTCTACATCACAGCGCATTTTTCCGATACGTTCAAAGAGATAGGAAGCTGCAAGGGCAGAGTGGTAGCTGGTGCCGCAGGCACAGATCTTGATCGCATAGATCCCTTCGAAGAAATCCTCCGGAAGCTCCTCAAAATAGATACTGTCTTCCAGTATTCGACCGATCATCGTATCGCTCATGACACGGCTCTGCTCATAGATCTCTTTTTCCATGAAGAAGCGGTAGCCGTCCTTTTGTGCCAGTGCCTTGTCTGCAGTGAGAGCTTGCTTGGTGAAGCTCTTTTCGCCTGTCGCATCAAAGAGTTTGACCTCTTCCTCTTTGGCATAGCCGTACTCTCCGTCTTCGAGATAATAGACTTCATTGGCTTTACCGATAATCGGCGTATCCGATGATGCGAAATAGACCTCATTCCCGTCAAATCCCAGCAGCATCGGTGAGCCGTTTTTGGCAAAAAAGACGGTATCGGGTGCCGCTTCGGTGATAAGCAGTGTCGCATAGGCACCTTCGAGTCTCTCTATCGTCTTTTCAAATGCCTTGAAGGGATCTCCAAGCTCTTTGTGATACTTCTCAAAAAGATGCACGATGGTTTCGGTATCGGTCTGGGAGAGGAAAGTGACCCCCTCGTTTTGCAGCTCTTTCTTGAGCTCCTGATAATTCTCGATGATGCCGTTATGTACGACATAGGAGTAGGCACCAAGATGGGGATGGGCATTGAGTTCGGTAGGTTTGCCGTGTGTTGCCCAGCGGGTATGTCCGATCGATACGCCAAATCCTTCACTCTCAAATGTGTTGGTTTTGTTACGCAGATTTTCCAGTTTGCCTACCGCTTTGAAGTTGTTGAGCTTCTCTCCTTCGATCACGGCGATCCCTGCCGAATCGTATCCTCTGTACTCCAACTCCTGAAGCCCGTCAAGCAGAATCTCTTTTTTCTCTTTTCTACCGATATATCCGACTATTCCACACATTATTTCTTTTTCCTCGTGAGTTTATCTGTAATCATTTCAACATTATGACAAAAGTTTCCATTTTTTTCGATGAGAAACATATCCCGGACACGGTTTTTGAGTGTATGTACTTTGGCAGTGACGATATCGATACCCATCTCGTCAAACATATCGATGATATAGGCAAGCAGTCCCCGCTGGTTTTTGCTGCGCAGATGCATGATTGCATAGGTTTTGGAGTGGTCACAGTCGATGTCGATATCCTCCTTTTTGATCTCCGGGATATAGGGAAGGCTCTTTTTGGTCGGATCAAAAGAGGCTGTGATGATCTCCTCAATCGCATAGATGTCATCGTCACCTACTTGGGTTGCAAAATCTATCTTGAAGTATTTCAATCCGTCAAAGAGTTTGCAGATATCCATATTGACTACATCCAGATGGCTTAGTTTCCCAAGCAAGAAGCTAAGATTGATAGAGTCTGCCCGGATGATTTCGATAGTCAGGTAGTTTTCGTTGCTTATTTGGTATTCGTACGATTCGGTCTCCAATGCGCGCTTAGCAATCGCGAGGATACGTTCAGGCTTGTAGCGCAAAAAGAGGAGGTTTGAGGGGATCTGGAGGATCTTTTTCTGCTGACTTTTCTTGAGTGCTTTGAACTGGGGATGTTTTTTGAGCGAGAGCTCTTTTTTGGCACGTTTGGCAGCCTCATCCAGCAGTGCAGGGCTTTGCAGCGCTTCGATAGACTGGTGGTAGAGTGTACGGATCAGTCTGGCATTGAAGGAGTTGTAGATATCATCACCTACCCCGTTCATATCGGCATAGGTAAGGATATAGATCATATCGAGCAGTTTTTGGCTTGGAAAATGTGATGCAAATCCCATAATCACCTTCTCGCTATAGAGATCTTCGCGCTGCGCGACATTGCTCATGAGCGTATGATAATGGATCAGCCGTTCCCCCTGTGCTATGAATGTATCATCAAAGCCCAGTTTTTTCGCAAAGATACGAAAAAGAGAGGCACCAACATAGTGATGGTCTTTTTTTCTACCTTTGCCGGCATCATGGAGAAAGGTGACCAGTTTGAGCATGGCTCTCTCATCTTTGGAGAGCTTTTCGTAGAGATCCCGTATCATCGTATCTTCGATATTTTCAAGATGATAGACACAGCGGAGGGAATGGATGTCGACCGCATATTGATGATAGCCGTCAAACTGCGGCAGGTCGACCACTTTTTTGATCGGAGGGATCGTATATTTGAGCAGTCTGGCATAAGAGAGTGCCGTCAGGATGCAGTAGCTGTGCGGCTGGTAAAAGATCGAAGCGATGGTCTTGTAGAGTGTTTTATCGGGACGCTCGGGTCTCTTGGCTTTGATCAGTGCAGCAAGGAAGGTCGGATGGGTATAGAAAGGCTCTTTGGCATGGTTGCAGAGCTGCTTGAGCAGGGTATTGAAGTTTGGCTGTTTGCTTTGTGGGGGATAGATGAAGCGCTTGTCATGCTCCCTGCGGTACTCTCGGGTAAGGATATCGAGCCATATTGTGCTGTAGAGCCTGATATCTTTGAGGGATGAGGTGACCTTTTTGGCGAACTTGGTATGCCCCTCTTTGGTCTGAGGATAACCCAGTAGTTCCGAGACACGCGGGATGAGGTCAAGGCGTAGTTTGTCCTCTTTTTTGCCTGTTGCCAGATGTAGCGCAGAGCGTACCCGAAAGAGAAACTCCAACGCCACCCGGAAGCTTTTGTAGTCGGACTCTTCGACGATATCGGAGGGGAGCGATTTGATATTGTCTGTATTGTAGAGGATCTTTCCTATCCAGTAGACGAGATTGGCATCCCGGAAACCGCCAACCCCCTCTTTGAGGTTTGGCTCCATCGTGAGCGGATATCGGTGGTGCTTTTGGCGCTGTTCGTCAAGCTTGGCATTGATAAATCCTTCGATATCGTCGTGACGTATGCGCTCGATCGCATTTTGTGTTTCGGTCCAGACAAAGTGGGACCCTTCGATGAATCGCGATTCGATCATTGCGGTTTTTATGGTGATATCGGTCTTGGATACCTCATAGAGTTCACTGATCTCATGCACCCTGTGCCCGAGTTTGAGTCCGCTGTCCCATAGGATATAGAGGATCTTTTCGATGAACTCTTTGGTGTTGTATCCGGGGATATCTTTGTAGACGATCATCAGATCGATATCTGAGTAGACACAGAGCTGCTCCCTGCCGTAAGAGCCCAGTGCTACGAGTGCGATGGGAACTGCGTTTTTCATCGGAGCATAATCACCGAACATTTCTCTGTGGGCTACCTTGTAGATGAGCTGCAGGATCGAGTCTATTTTTTTGGTGTGTTTGACCAGAAAGTCTTTGCCGCCGCTGGTCGCAAAGGTCTCTTCAAGGGTATTGAAATAGGTTTTGATATCCTTTTTGAATACTTTTGCGATCTCAAAGTCAGGTGCATTACGATACAGAAGTTCTTCGATCTCTCTTTTTAGATTGTCCACTTAGTCACTCCTAATCTATTAGTGTTATAATACCCAAAAATAATTATGGATGTTCCTATGGATCTGATCAGCAAAGTACGCAACCGCGAGCGGCTAAACCAGCAAGAGGGAGAAGCGCTCTATGACCTCGATCTCTATACCCTTGGGGAGCTCGCCGATGAGATCAGACGCGAGAAGTATGGCAACAAAAGCTATTTCAACATCAACCGTCATCTCAACCCTACCAATGTCTGTGCGGATGTCTGCAAGTTCTGTGCCTACTCTGCCAGCCGCAAAAATCCTAACCAGTATACACTCAGCCATGAACAGATACTCCAGATCGTAGAGGGCTCAGTGCGCAATGGTGCCAAAGAGGTACATATCGTCTCGGCGCACCACCCTGAAGTGGGTGTCGATTGGTACATGGGTGCGTTTGCGAAGATCAGAGAGCATTTCCCCGATATCCATATCAAGGCGATGACGGCTGCTGAGGTCGATTTCCTTGCGCGACACTATGGACATAGCTATGATGAGATACTCGATATGATGATCGAGAGCGGTGTGGACTCTATGCCCGGCGGCGGTGCCGAGATCTTCGATGAGGGTGTACGCGACTACCTCTGCAAAGGCAAAGTGACCTCCAATCAGTGGATTGAGATACACCGCAAATGGCATGAGAGAGGCAGAGAGTCGAACGCAACGATGCTTTTTGGGCATGTGGAGAGCAGGGCGCACCGTATCGATCATATGCTTCGTCTACGTACGCTGCAGGATGCCACAGGCGGTTTCAACGCTTTCATTCCGCTGGTCTACCAGCGTGACAACAACTTTTTGCGTGTGGAGAACTTCCCTTCAGGACAGGAGATCCTCAAAACCTACGCGATCTCCAGGATCCTTTTGGACAATATCCCCCATATCAAAGCCTACTGGGTTACCGCCTCTATCAATCTGGCACTCATCGCACAGGAGTTCGGTGCCGATGATCTTGATGGTACCATCGAGAAAGAGTCCATCCAGTCCGCTGCAGGTGCTGCAAGTGCCAAGGGGATGAACCTCGATGATTTTGTGGCAATGATCAAAAACTCCGGCTTCACCCCTGTGGAAAGGGATAGCCTCTATCATGAGCTAAAGGTATATTGAGTTGGAACGGATACACTACAGTTGTGAGGCGTTTTTGAAGGATGCCAGAGAGCTGACTGAAAAGATTGGATGGGAGTTCGATGCGATTATCGCAATAGCACGTGGAGGTATGAGCCTGGCGCATCTGCTCGGTGAGTATTATGACCTCAGGTCAGTCTATACGATCAATACTATCGGTTATGACGATACACGCAAGTGTGACAGGGTTCAAGTATTCAATGTGCCTCAACTGGATGATGCCAAGAGCGTTTTGGTTGTAGATGATATCGTCGATTCGGGGGATACTTTGATAGAAGTGTTGGCATATCTTCAGGCAAAATACCCGCATATAGAGTACAAAACCGCCTCACTGTTTTATAAAAAAAGTGCTAAAATAGCACCAACATGGTATGTAAAAGAAGCAGATGCATGGATCGATTTTTTCTGGTCAGTGGATCTTAAAGGCAAAAAATAATGGTATTAATGATAGACAACTACGACAGCTTCACCTACAATGTCGTACAGTACTGTAGAGAATTGGGAGCAGATCTGAAGGTGATCCGAAACGATGAGATGACCATAGAGGAGATCAAGGCACTTGACCCTGAGAAGATCATCCTCTCTCCTGGCCCCTCCACACCTGATGAGGCAGGGGTAACACTGGATGTCATCAAGGCGTTTGCCGATACCACGCCGATTTTTGGTATTTGTTTGGGACATCAGAGTATCGCGCAGGCGTTTGGAGCGGATGTGGTACAGGCGAAGCATATGATGCACGGCAAGACCTCGCAGGTAGAGGTAGAGAGAGATACACCAATCTTCAAAGATCTGCCCAAAGAGTTCCGTGCAACCCGCTATCACTCGCTTGTCGTCAAAAAAGAGAATCTCCCCGAAAGCATCATCCCTACCTCACACAGTAAGGATGATCAGGAGATTATGTCTTTGCAGATTAAAAACAGACCGATCTATGGTGTACAGTTCCATCCGGAGTCGATCATGAGCGAGTATGGGCACGAGATGCTGGACAATTTCCTCAAACTTTAATGAAAAAGATACATTTTCTTTTCCTTTTGCTGTTTTATGCCGCAGCCGTAGTTTATCTCGCGGCAACGACACCGATCACACCGCATGAAGCCAAGATCTATTTTACCTCACATGATATTGTCTCGACCCTGATGCACTGGGGAGAACGGCTCTTTGCCTCGATGCCTGCGCTCAAAATCCTTGGACTCAGACTGTTTTTTATTCTCTTTGGATTTGCATCGGTACTACTTTTTTATAAACTGAGCAGAGACTACTTTAGCCGCCCCAAAGATGCGATGCTTGCTACAATGATCTTTATGCTCCTGCCGGGTATCGTTGCGGGTATGACACTGGCAAATGTCTCTATTATAGTATTGACACTCGTATTGCTCTTTGTGCTTCTCTATGAGCACCGTTCAAAGCGCTATGATCTTCTTTTGCCGCTGATCATGCTGGCACTCTTCTTTATTCATGAAGCCTCGTTGATCTTTTATGTTGCACTGATGCTGTATGCATGGCGATATAGAGACAAAAAACTCTTCATCCTCTCTGCTGCTTTTGTACTTGCATCACTCTACCTCTCAAAAGGGATAGAGATAGGGGGACGACCCTCGGGGCATTTTCTTGAAGTGTTCGGACTCTATGCGACGGTATTCTCACCGCTGCTTTTTCTCTATTTTTTCTATGCCATGTATCGGATCCTGCTCAGAGAAGAGAAAAATCTTGTCTGGTATATCTCTTTTACCGCATTGGCTTTTTCTCTGCTGCTCTCATTGCGCCAAAAGGTCTATATCACCGATTTTGCTCCCTATGTGATGATCTCGGTCATCCTGATGCTCAATACACTCAACCAGAGTGTGCGTGTCAGACTGCCGCAGTTTCAAAAGTGGTATCGGATTGGGTTTTATGTGGTGATGACAACGTTGCTTCTCACCTTTGCTATGATTGTATTCCACCGACCGCTCTTTTATCTTTTGAAGGATCCGAGCAGACACTTTGCCTACCGTATCTACAAACCTTACTTTATTGCACAGAGTCTCAAAGGAAAAGGGATTGGATGTTACGATGATGCCTCTTCAAGAGAGATATATACTTTGCGCTATTACGGTATCCGTGAATGCTCCCATTGATTTGTGTATTTTAGAAACAATATTTATATTCTTCTTATCGTTTTGATTAGCCAAACGAAACTTAAAACTATCTCATGCTAAACTTAACTGAACTAAATCAAAGGAGAACTCGATGGCTCAAAAAGCGATTAGAGAGTACGATGCCAAGTCCATCTTGGCAAGACATTGGGATGCATACTTTCCAAACTTCAATTACCCGTATCAGACGATACTGGTAGAAACCGGTGACCAGCTTAGAGAAGCTGCCAAAACGACACATAAATGGCTGGCTGAAAAACCGCTGGTAGCAAAACCCGATATGCTTTTCGGTAAGAGAGGTAAAAACGATCTGGTTCTTTTCAAAGTGAATAAGCCTGGTGATGTTACTTTGGAAGATGCTGCAAAATGGATCGATGAAAAAAGAGCCGAAAAACAGAAAGTCTATTTTTCATTCGATGGAGATACACCTGTAGGTGAGCCGTCAGAAGATTTCCTTACCCATTTTATTGTAGAGCCGTTCACGCCGCATACACAAGATGAAGAGTACTACATCTCAGCAACGGTTGTAGGAGATGAAGATGTTCTCTATATGTCTGCTGAAGGCGGAATGGAAGTCGAAGAGGGCTGGGATGAAAAAGTTACAGAGGTAGCATTCCCTATTACCGCTACAGAAGAAGAGATAGAAGCGAAGATCAGAGAGAACATTCCCGCTGATGTCAAAGATGAGGACAAAGAAGCATTTGCAGACTTTGCAATCGGTTTCTTTAAAGCCTACAGAGAGCTCAACTTTGCCTATCTTGAGATCAACCCGTTTGTCCTGCAGGGTAACAATGTCGAGCTTCTCGATATGGTCGCCAAGCTGGATGATACTGCAGGCTTCATGATGGTAGATCACTGGGGTGACATCGAGTATCCTACACCGTTCGGTATGGAAGCCAAATCACCGGAAGTTGCAGCGATCGAGGAGGCAGATGCCAAGACAGGTGCTTCTCTCAAACTGACACTGCTCAAGCCAGAGGCACGTATCTGGACGATGGTAGCCGGTGGTGGTGCTTCTGTTGTGTATGCTGATACCATTGCAGACTTTGCAGGTATCGATGATCTTGCAAATTATGGAGAGTACTCAGGTGGACCGACAACAGGTGAGACAAAGTTCTATGCCGAGACTATCCTTGATCTCATGACAAGAGAGAAAGACCCCAAAGGTCGTGACAAGATCCTAATCATCGGTGGTGCTATCGCAAACTTTACAGATGTTGCCAAGACATTTACAGGTATCATCCAGGCATTTGAAGAGTATGCAGACAAGATGAAAGAGACAGGTGTGAAAGTCTATGTAAGACGTGGTGGACCAAACTATGAAAAAGGTCTCAAAGATATCAAAGAAGCGGCAGATAGACTTGAAATTCCTATCGAAGTTTACGGACCGGAAACCCACGTGACTGATATCGTACGTATGGCACTAGAAGAAGAGAAGTAGGGAGAAGAGCATGTCAAAATTATTTACTAAAGATACACAAGCCATTTTTTGGAACAACAATAAAACAGCGATCCAAAGAATGCTGGATTATGACTACACGATCAAGAGAGAGACTCCTTCAGTAGCAGGTATCGTTGCACCGACGTCAAACAACAAGTTTGAGAAGTTTTTCTGGGGTGGTGATGAGATCATGATCCCTCTCTACAAGAGCACGGCAGAAGCGAAAGAGGCACAGCCTCAGGCAGATGTACTGCTGAACTTCGCATCGTTCAGAACGGCTTCAGATGTCACTATGGAAGCTCTGGACCTCGGTGGCTTCAGAGTGATCATGATCACAGCAGAAGGTATTCCTGAAAGACTGGCACGTAAAATGAATGCCTATGCAAGAGAAAAGGGTGTGACGATCATCGGACCTGCAACGGTCGGTGCGATTGCTCCAGGTGCCTTTAAGATTGCAAATATCGGTGGTACGATCGAAAATATTATCAATTCAAAGCTTCATAGAGCAGGTTCTGCAGGTCTTGTGACAAGATCAGGCGGTCTTTTCAATGAGCTTTCCAATATCATCTCTATCAATGCAGACGGTATTGCAGAAGGTGTTGCGATCGGTGGAGACAGATTTGTCGGTTCAACATTCATCGACAATATGCTTAGAATGGAAGAGAACCCGGATGTAAAATATATGGTACTTCTGGGAGAAGTAGGCGGTACTGAAGAGTACAAGATTATCGATGCGATCAAAGAGGGCAAGATCACAAAGCCTGTCATCGCATGGTGTATCGGTACCATCGCCAAGTATTATGACAGTGGTGTACAGTTCGGTCACGCGGGCGCATCGGCAAATGATGATAGAGAAACTGCAGAAGCGAAGAACAAAGCGATGGCAGAAGCAGGTATCCATGTACCAAAGTCATTCAATGACCTACCTGATATCATCAACGGTGTCTATAAAGAGCTTCATGCAGAAGGTATCATCCAGGATATCCCTGAGCCGGAGATCAACCAGATCCCACCAGTTAGAAGACCAAAACACTTTATCTGTACTATCTCTGATGACAGAGGCGAAGAGGCAACCTATGCAGGCTTCCCTATCTCTTCTGTAGCGACACCAGATACCGGCAAAGGTATCGGTGATGTGATCTCTCTGCTCTGGTTCAAAAAACAGTATCCGAAGTGGGCAACAGAGTTCATCGAAACAGTGATCAAAACAGTTGCAGACCACGGACCGGCTGTTTCCGGTGCACACAATGCCAAAGTTACAGCACGTGCAGGCAAGTCAGTGGTAGAGTCACTGGTTACAGGTCTTTTGACGATCGGTCCAAGATTTGGTGGCGCGATTGATGGTGCAGCAAAATATTTTAAATATGCTGATGATAACAACCTTGACCCTAAAGCCTTCCTCAAATATATGAAGAGTGAAGGTGTGCCTATCCCTGGTATTGGTCACAGAATCAAGTCTCTCAAAAACCCTGATTTGAGAGTTGAGGGGCTCAAAAAGTTTGCAGCAGAGCACTTCCCTGCTACACCACTGCTGGATTACGCATTGACTGTCGAACAGTTGACTACCTCCAAGAAAGAGAACCTGATTCTCAACGTTGACGGAACGATTGGTATCTTGATGGTTGATATGTGGAGAGCACTGGGCTATTCAGAAGATGAGATCGATGAGTTCATTGAGTCAGGTACTCTGAATGCATTCTTCATCGTCGGTAGATCTATCGGATTTATCGGTCACGTACTTGATGAGAAGCGTTTGGCAATGCCAATGTACAGACACCCTATGGATGATATCCTCTATGATGTCAAAAAAGCTGAGCCGATAGGATAATCCCTATCGATTCAGTAGCACCACCAATGTGGTGCAGTTTCTTGATATATACTATTAATGTATATAATATATTATTCCCCTCTATCTTTCACCTAATTTACCCATTAACAAACGGTTAGCCTTACTTGACTATAATAGATCTATATCACCTAGGAGACAGGAAGATATCCGCGATTCTCTTTGATATCCGCCCATTCAAATCATAAGTGCAATTCACATCTAAATTAAGCAGCTACTTCTTTAGCGTATTCTTCGAAAAAGACCTCATAAGGTGTCC
>WFYB01000060.1 GCA_015490315.1 Sulfurovum sp.
CTTGAGGGCAACAACCTGCCCTATACGATCGATGAGGGCGGCGGTGCATTCTATGGTCCGAAGATTGATATCAAGATTACTGATGCGATTGGACGAAAATGGCAGTGCGGTACGATCCAGGTAGACTTCAACCTCCCTGAGCGTTTTGAGGTCGAGTATGTCGCAGAGGACAATACGCGCAAGCGCCCGGTGATGATCCACCGTGCGATCCTCGGTTCGTTTGAGCGCTTTATCGGTATCCTGACCGAGCACTATGCCGGAGAGTTCCCTTTTTTCCTTGCACCGGTACAGGTGATCTTCGTGCCCATCAGCGATGACCACGTCGCCTATGCCAAGGAGCTTAAGCAGATGCTGCTTGCAGAGGGGATCGACAGTGAGATCTATGACAAGAACGACTCGCTTAACAAGCGTATCCGTACAGCAGAGAAGCAGAGAGTCCCCTATGTAGCGATCATCGGGGATGAAGAGGTTGCCAACAAGAGTGTGGCGATCAGAAACAGAAGAAGCAGAGAACAGTATAATCTTACACAAGACGAATTTATGGTAGAATTGACCAAACAACTTCAAGAAGGAAAAATTTGAGTAGACAGAACGACAGAAACAACAGGGGTAGAAAAAAAGCTGATGGTACCATCATGAATGATGCGATCAGAGCCAAAGAACTGAGGGTACTGGGTGATGACGGTGAACAGTTCGGGATCATCCCCCGCGATGAGGCACTGAAAATTGCCGAAGAGAAAGGGCTTGACCTTGTATTGGTCTCTCCCGATGCTAAACCCCCTGTTGCGAAGATCATGGACTACGGCAAGCACAAATACGAGCTTGAAAAGAAGAAAAAAGAGGCTCGAAAGAACCAAAAAAAGATTGAAGTCAAAGAGGTGAAGTTCTCCTGCAAGATCGCAGAAAACGACATCGCCTACAAAGTCAAACATGCCAGAGAGTTCCTCGAAAAGGGCAAACACGTCAAGCTGAGAGTCTTCCTGCGAGGACGTGAGATGGCAAATCCCGAGTGGGGTGTCGAAGTGCTCAACCGCGTTTGGCCGATGCTCGAAGATATCGCTCAGCTCGAATCCCCTCCAAAACAGGAAGGACGATATATCAATATGTATGTCACTCCTCTGAAAAAATAGCTTTTTCTATTGTGGCAAAGGCGCATATTTGCGCCATCTCCTGCCTGTTTTTGAGCCAAATTACTCCACTTTTTTAATAAATTCTTATTTTTTGACATTTTTTTGACATTTTTTTATTATAATATGGCGATTGATACTAATAAGAAAAGCCAAACCTGTTGAGAAGCAGGGACGGAAAGCCACGGATCTTCCTTCACTATTGAGCAGAAGCAGACCGCCGGGTTGCCTAAATGACTATTGAGTCACACAATTTAGGAGTTACCTATGCGTTCTATTGTTCAATGGCTGAAACGAATCACATTTTTTATGATTGCTTCATTTTTTTCTACCACCCAGTTGATGGCGGTGGATATTCAATTAGACGGCACGATTACCGAGATTGCAGGAGATGGCGATCCTGTGACTTGTAGAGTCGGAGATATTTATAGGCTTGGGACAAGTTCTACATATAATGGACAGGCATTTGATGTTTTGGTAGAGGTCACAGCTGAAGAAAATGAATATGATCAAATAGCAAATCAGTCTGGGAATTGTATCTCCGTTACAAATGGAGTGCTGGATACAAGGCTGAGAGATCAAAGCACTACAGATGGCAATGATCTCGCGTTTATGGATTTGAAATTCACTGTGGTGCTTCAAGGAACCAATACCCCTCTTCCCGTAGACAGGATCACCTTTACTGCTTTTGATTTGGATAGTTTTATTATCAATAATTCTAATTATGATACAGGTTCAGATGATGTCTATATGATTGACCCCACGCAAGCATATATACAGGCTGGTGGAGCATCATTGGTAACCTATAGTGAGGGTAATTTTGGTGCGGGCTATGATAGGAAACTAAAAGGTAGACCTGATGGTGACTGTGATGATCAGCCAGGTACAACGACATACGTAGAATGTCGAGGAGGCGGGATAACTGTTTTTGAAAATAATGTACCTAATCAAGTGACTACCTTAAATATTAGAGTGGCTAATGACAACGCATTTGGAAAAATACCAACTACGGATACGGGTAATTACAATGCAGCATATAGACTAATTGATATTTCATTGAAAGAAGTAGATTTTGAGGCAATTTTAAGTAATCATACAGATCATGGAGATGCTCCTGCTTCTTACGGTGACCCGTTCCACCAGTCGACAGTTTATACAGTCCTTGGATATGGACTGCCGGCAGACAGCGAAAGTGCACAAAACTCTCTCAATGCAGATGCGGATGATGATCCGGCTGTAGGAACTATCAATTTTGACGATGAGGATGGGGTGCGTATCGGCAATCAGCCGACTATTGGCTCAGAGCTCAATATGACAGTTGGATACAGCTACGACCTCAATGTCACGACGATCGGTACAGGCTACCTGAGTGCATGGATCGATCTCAATGGTGATGGGGACTTTGCAGATCCGGGAGAGCAGCTCTTGACAGATACGGCACTGAGCAGTGTCATTTCACTAGAGACGATTATCCCAATTACGGTGCCTGTAGACAACTACACCGGGCAATCCTATGTCAGATTTAGATTTTCAGAAACGGCAGGTGTAGGACCAGATGGCAACGGTAGCAAAGGTGAAGTGGAAGATTACACAGTCTTTTTTAACCCTGCAGGACGTGTCACAGGGCACCTCTACAATGACCTAAACGGCAACGGTACCCAGGATGCGGGTGAGCCGGATCTTGTAAATGTCGATGTGGTCATCACAGCTGCTAACGGTGAAGTTACGACAGTTACCACAAATACGAATGGGGATTATAATGCAACGGCTGTGGCAGTAGGAAATGCCAGTGTAGATATTGATGAGAGTGATCCTGACTTTCCCACAGGAGCTACTCAGACAGAAGGAACTGATCCTACTTCGGTTTATGTTAATGCACAGGTAGATAATTTTGAAGAGAACAACGGTTTCTTTTTACCAGTAGTGAGCATATCTAATGTGACAGAGGTAGAGGGGACAGACTTAGTATTTGACGTGAACCTGTCCGGCATTATCACTACTGATGTAATAGTGAAGATAGTAACCATAGACGGTACAGCGATAAATCCAGATGACTATGTGCAAACAATCACTACAGTAACAATTCCTGCAGGTCAGAGTGGTACAACTGTAACTGTTCAAAGTTTGAACGATCTAATAGATGAGCCCGATGAAACTTTTATAGTAGAGGGTAATGTAACATCAGGAAATACTCTCAATATTAATCCTAGTGCCACAGGTACGATTGTAGATAATGATACTGTCACGGTAGCATCGATCACAGACTCGAATGTGACAGAGGGGACAGATGAGAATCATACTGTGACCATGTCAGGGGCGGCAAGTACGGATAAAGACTATCCATTTAGCCTCACGGATGTCA